>NZ_FMDK01000718.1 GCF_900091995.1 Streptomyces sp. MnatMP-M17 | reverse complement strand
GGTGCCGACCCGCCGCTGCGCCGTCGCAGGCCCGCCAAGGGCGCGTACGGCGACGACTACGACGGCCCGGGAAGCACCAGCGGCTCACGCGGCTGATCCAACACGACCGTGACGCCGCCGAGTTCCCCTGTCGGAGAGGGGAAGTCGGCGGCTCCGTCTTTACGTTGGTCTTACGGACCCCGCTGTTCCGCCTCTCTGTGACGTGTGGCACGATGCTGTCTTCCTCCCACCGTTGGTTACTCGCCGGCACCCCCCTCACAGGAGACACTCCGCGTGCAGATCTCCGACGTACCGGACCTCGCGCACACCCGGCCCCACCCGGTGCACTGGCTCGCGACGGCCACCGCGATGGCCGGTGTGGTGGCTCTGGCGGGTCTGTTGCAGCCCGGCGCCGCCACCGCGTCCCAGACGGGTGCCAAGCCCGCGAGGACGGCGCCCGGCGAGGCGCCGCTGCCCGCACCGGATCCGGCCGCGGTGGACTACCCGCTGGAGTGCGGCGGAGCGGGCACGGTGGTCGTATGGCAGGCTTCCGGCGATCTCGACGGCGACCGGAATCCCGAGACCGTGGCCGCGGTGCGCTGCGAGGCGGGCTCGGGCACTCCGCCTCAGGGCGTTTATGTGCTGACCAGAGCCGCGGAGGCCGAGCCGAGGATCGTGGCGACACTGGTCGACCCGAAGGACAAGCGGAGCGTCGGACCGGACTTCGAGATCCGGGACGGAGTGATTCTCGCCACTCTGCTCGGCTACTCCGGGCCCGAGGTGCCGAGCTGCTGTCCCGACGAGGAGGAGCGGATCTCCTGGCAGTGGGAGAACGGCGCGTTCGTACGCGCGGAGAGGCCCGAAGCGCCGAGTGCGTGACCGCTCACGCCCAGTGGCTCCGGGCTCCTGGTGACACTCGCCTCATTCCGCGTTCGGCCCGTAAACCTCTACCCTGTCCGAAACGCGACGTACATGAATACAGTCGCCCGGACACTCCTTGGCCGAATCGACTACATCACGCAGCAGTGGCAGTGGTACCCGTGTTGTGGCGCCCGGGCTCTGGAGCAGTTCGTCCTCGGGGCTCTTCACATACGCGAGCCCGTCGATGTCCAGCTCGAAGACCTCAGGAGCATACTGGGCACAGATCCCGTCCCCGGTGCAGAGGTCCTGGTCGATCCAGACCTCGAGCGGCTCACCGGTCTCGGTGATGCCTTCGGTGGGAGCCTGCTGCTGCACGGTGTTCTCTCCTGCCGTTTGCCCCGCCGGACGGTGCGCTGTTAAGTAAGTCGCGCAAGCCCTGACGGGTGTTGAACACTTCGACGATACAACCGACAGCTTTCCGATGTTCCTGGGTGGGTATTCCCCTGGCGGGAGGGAAGAGCGCAAGGGTGAAGATCGGACACACCCCACAGTCTTTGTGATCTAGGGGTTTCAATCATCACCCACCCAGGTAGGGTCAGGAAGCGTCCAGCTCCCCTTGGAGGAGGTGAGGACCGTGGCAGCCCACGACGACGACATCAACCGCGGCATCCGGCCGGGGCGGGGGTCTGAAGACCCAGCCGGCCAGGTTGCCTATCTCGAGCAGGAAATCGCCGTCCTGCGACGAAAGCTCGCCGACTCTCCGCGTCACACGAGGATTCTCGAAGAGCGGATCGTCGAGTTGCAGACGAACCTGGCTGGTGTGTCCGCACAGAATGAGCGGCTCGCCAATACGCTCCGTGAGGCCCGCGACCAGATCGTGGCCCTCAAGGAGGAGGTCGACCGGCTCGCACAGCCGCCGGCCGGCTTCGGTGTGTTTCTGCAGGCGAATGAGGACGGCACGGCCGATATTTTCACCGGGGGCCGCAAGCTCCGGGTGAATGTGAGCCCCAGCGTCGAACTCGACGAGCTCAGGCGCGGCCAGGAAGTCATGCTCAACGAGGCGCTCAACGTGGTCGAGGCCATGGCGTACGAGCGTGCCGGGGACATCGTCACCCTCAAGGAGATCCTTGAGGACGGCGAGCGTGCCCTGGTGATCGGGCACACCGACGAGGAGCGGGTGGTGCGGCTCGCGGAGCCGCTGCTGGACATCACCATCCGTCCCGGCGACGCCCTGCTGCTCGAACCCCGCTCGGGCTATGTCTACGAAGTGGTCCCCAAGAGCGAGGTCGAGGAACTGGTCCTCGAAGAGGTCCCGGACGTCGACTACGACAAGATCGGCGGCCTCGGCGGCCAGATCGAGATGATCCGCGACGCGGTGGAGCTTCCGTATCTCCACCCGGATCTCTTCAAGGAGCACGAACTGCGCCCGCCGAAGGGCATCCTGCTCTACGGCCCGCCCGGCTGCGGCAAGACACTGATCGCCAAGGCCGTGGCCAACTCCCTTGCCAAGAAGGTCGCGGAAGTGACCGGCAGGCCCGCGGGGAAGAGCTACTTCCTCAACATCAAGGGTCCCGAGCTGCTGAACAAGTACGTCGGTGAGACCGAGCGCCATATCCGCCTGGTCTTCCAGCGTGCCCGGGAGAAGGCGAGCGAGGGCACTCCCGTCATCGTCTTCTTCGACGAGATGGAATCCCTCTTCCGCACCCGCGGATCCGGTGTGAGCTCGGACGTGGAGAACACCATCGTCCCGCAGCTCCTCGCCGAGATCGACGGTGTGGAGGGCCTGGAGAACGTCATCGTCATCGGCGCCTCCAACCGCGAGGACATGATCGACCCCGCGATCCTGCGGCCCGGCCGGCTCGATGTGAAGATCAAGATCGAGCGTCCGGACGCGGAGGCCGCGAAGGACATCTTCGCGAAGTATCTGACGGCCTCGCTGCCGCTGCACGTGGACGACGTCTCGGAGCACAACGGCTCCAAGGAGGCCGCGGCCCACGGAATGATCCAGTCCGTGGTCGAGCAGATGTACGCGGAGTCCGAGGAGAACCGCTTCCTTGAGGTGACCTACGCCAACGGCGACAAGGAAGTCCTCTATTTCAAGGACTTCAACTCCGGCGCGATGATCCAGAACATTGTCGACCGGGCCAAGAAGATGGCCATCAAGGCCTTCCTCGACCACAACCAGAAGGGCCTCCGGGTCTCCCATCTCCTCCAGGCTTGCGTGGATGAGTTCAAGGAGAACGAGGACCTGCCGAACACCACCAACCCGGACGACTGGGCCCGTATCTCCGGCAAGAAGGGCGAGCGGATCGTGTTCATCCGTACGCTGGTCACCGGAAAGCAGGGCGCGGACACCGGACGCTCCATCGACACGGTGGCCAACACCGGTCAGTACCTGTAAAGCGCAGACGCAGACCGGCTGCGGATGTCCGGAAGGGCATCCGCAGCCGGTTGCTTTCCACGCTCCTTCCACCACACCAGGCCAATGACGGAAATGATCTCCCCACCGGCGCGGAGGCGTTCTAGGCTCTTTCGTACCGCCACGTGGCGGCGCCCGGAGCCGGGCACCGCACACGCAGCGGAGGACGAGCGGTACTTGAGCGTCGCTTCCGGAGGGGAGCGCCGCCGGGCAAGGAGGGCCGCATGACCGTACGGCGAGTAATGGGCATCGAGACGGAGTACGGGATCTCCGTCCCGGGGCACCCGAACGCCAATGCCATGCTCACCTCGTCCCAGATCGTGAACGCCTACGCGGCGGCGATGCACCGCGCGCGGCGGGCCCGCTGGGACTTCGAGGAGGAGAATCCGCTGCGGGACGCCCGCGGCTTCGACCTCGCCCGCGAGACGGCCGATTCCAGCCAGCTCACCGACGAGGACATCGGGCTGGCCAATGTGATCCTCACGAACGGCGCGCGGCTCTATGTCGACCACGCCCACCCGGAGTACAGCTCTCCCGAGATCACCAATCCGCGGGACGCCGTCCTGTGGGACAAGGCCGGCGAGCGGATCATGGCGGAGGCCGCCGAGCGCGCGGCCCAGCTTCCCGGCGCCCAGCCGATCCATCTGTACAAGAACAACACCGACAACAAGGGCGCGTCCTACGGCACGCACGAGAACTACCTGATGAAGCGGGAGACTCCGTTCTCGGACATCGTGCGCCATCTCACGCCGTTCTTCGTCTCACGGCAGGTCGTCACCGGCGCGGGCCGCGTCGGTATCGGCCAGGACGGCCATGAGCACGGCTTCCAGATCAGCCAGCGGGCGGACTACTTCGAGGTCGAGGTCGGGCTGGAGACGACTCTCAAGCGCCCGATCATCAACACCCGTGACGAGCCGCACTCGGACGCGGAGAAGTACCGCAGGCTCCATGTGATCATCGGCGACGCGAATCTGTCGGAGATCTCCACCTATCTCAAGCTCGGCACCACCGCGCTCGTCCTGTCCATGATCGAGGACGGCTTCATCAACGTCGATCTCGCCGTCGACCAGCCGGTCCGTACGCTGCACCAGGTCTCGCACGATCCGACGCTCGGCCGGCTGGTCACGCTGCGCAGCGGCCGGACACTCACCGCCGTCCAGCTCCAGATGGAGTACTACGAGCTGGCCAGGAAGTATGTCGAGGAGCGCTACGGCTCCGACGCGGACGAGCAGACCAGGGATGTGCTCGGGCGCTGGGAGGACACGCTCAACCGGCTGGAGAACGATCCGATGAGCCTGTCCGGCGAGCTGGACTGGATCACCAAGCGGGAAATCCTGGAGGGCTACCGCAGGCGGGACAGCCTGGACTGGGACGCGGCCCGGCTGCATCTCGTGGACCTCCAGTACGCCGACGTACGTCCCGAGAAGGGCCTGTACAACCGTCTGGCGGCCCGTGGCCGGATCAGCCGCCTGTTGGACGAGCAGGACATCGAACGGGCCAGGACGAAGCCTCCTGAGGACACCAGGGCGTACTTCCGCGGGCGCTGTCTGGAGCAGTACGCGGACGATGTCGCGGCGGCCTCCTGGGACTCGGTCATCTTCGACCTGCCCGGCCGTGACTCGCTGCAACGGGTGCCCACCCTGGAGCCGCTGCGCGGTACACGCAACCACGTCAAGGAGCTGCTCGACCGGTGCCGCACGGCCGAGGAGCTGGTCCGGGTGCTGTCCGGCGGCTGAAACAGCGGCGGTCCGGGAATGATCGGGGTGGTACCCGGACGTTGTAGCAACTGCGGGGCCGATGTCGGACCCTCCTTGTAGGGTCTGATCTTGAAGGTCACATCGAGCGGGGCGAAACCGAGCGGGGTGAGGGATATGGCGACCAAGGACACCGGCGGCGGCCAGCAGAAGGCGACGCGTTCCACGGAGGAGACCGAGGAGCAGGCCCAGGAGGCACAGGCCTCCGAGGACCTCAAGGAGCGCCAGGAGAAGCTGTCCGACGATGTGGACTCCGTCCTGGACGAGATCGACGACGTGCTCGAGGAGAACGCCGAGGACTTCGTGCGGTCCTTCGTGCAAAAGGGCGGCCAGTAAAGGCCGTTGTCCGTCCCGGGCCGTCGGCGAAAGCCGGTAGCACCGGGACGGATGACCGGCGACGGCGCGGGTAAGGTCCGTGCACAGATTCAAAGATCGGCCCGGCCCGAGCGGCGGGGG
>NZ_FMDK01001134.1 GCF_900091995.1 Streptomyces sp. MnatMP-M17 | reverse complement strand
GGTCCCGGTGCGGGGCGGGCGGTCGCCCCGCACCGGGAGCCGTCACGTCACTCCTCGTCGCGCAGCTGGGCCGCCAAGGAGGTCAGCGCCTCGGACTCCCCGGTGTGACCCAGGGCGGTCAGGTGGGAGACCGCCGCGTCGAGGCGAGTGAGGGCGGGGGCGGGGCGTTCCAAGTAGATGCCCTCCACGGCACCGGCGAGACGGACGCACTCGGCCCACTCCTCGGCACGGTCCCCCTCCGCCGGCTCGCCGAGGAGAGCGAGGGCCTTTTCCAGGGCTGCCAGGGCGGTCTCGTACTCACCGGCGTAGGCATTGACCCGCCCGTGTTCGTAGGCCAGGGCGGTGTCCAGGGAGCGACCGCGGGCCTTGTACCCGGCGGCGCGGGCCTCGTCGGCGATCCGGCCGGCTTCGGCGAGGTCGGCGAGGGCGTCGGCCAGACCGTCGGGGCCCTGTTGCTGGACCTGGAGGCGGGCGAGTTCGCGCAGGCAGTTGCTGAGCGGCTCGTAGCGCGGGGCCCGGGCGTGGGCGGCGAGTGCCTGGTCCGCGGCCTCGCGGGCCCGGCCGAACTCGCCGGACTCGCCGAGGAGCATGGCCGTCTCCGCGGCGATCATGGCGTGGCTCCCCGGGTCGTCGTCCCAGCCTGCCGACTCGGCCGCGAGGGCGGCGAACTCCGCCGTGGCGGCCTTGAGGTCCTCCGCCGCGTGCAGCGCGCGAGCGCGGGACAGGCGCAACTGGGCCACGAGCCGGTCGTCCAGCTCTCCGGCGGCAACGCCAGGGTCGGCCAGGAGGGAGTCGAGCAGAGCGATGCAGTCCTCGAACCGGCCCAGGTCGAGGCTGAGCTGGGCCGCGTTGCTGTAGGTGCAGAACGCGGCTGTCCGGCTGCCGTGGCGAAGGTCCAGCTCGGCCGAGCGCGTCAGGTGCCGCAGTGCCTCGTCGGGGCGGCCCAGGTGCATGCATGCCTCGGCCAGATCACCGTGGAGGCGGGCGGCGTCGACCACGTCGGCCGACCAACCGGCAGCCAGCCGCAGGGCCTCGGCCAGGTCCGCGTGGGCCGCCTGCGCGTCCTGGAGACCGAGCTGGAACCGGCCGCGCAGTCCGAGCGTGCGGGGCAGATGCCAGGCGGGGCCGTGTGCCTTCAGCAGGTCGATGAGGGCGTCGATCTCGGTGATCGCGGCCGGCAGGTCACCGGAGACGGCGTACGTACTGGCTCTCAGCAGCCGGGCGCCGGAGATCTGCCCGACGATCTCGTGCCGGGTGGCGAACGCGTACAGCAGGTCCACTTCGGCGAAGGCCGACGCGACGTGCTCCTCGCTCTGCGAGGCCTGTAGGCGCATGCCGAGCGCGGTCGCCCGCAGCCGCAGCAGGCGAGCCTCCTGGTACGGGGCGAGCCCGGGGGTCTCCTCGTGCAGGCGGACCATGGACGCGTGGGCGGTGGTCAGCGCGGCGGCCATCGCCTCGGCTCCGTCGGCGCCCTCGGCGGGGATTTCGGCGGGGATCTCGGCGGCGGCGAGCAGGGCGGCGGCGCGGGCGAGCGCCGCGGGACCCGGCGC
>NZ_FMDK01000086.1 GCF_900091995.1 Streptomyces sp. MnatMP-M17 | reverse complement strand
CCGCCGGGAGCGCCAGCAGCAGCGCCTCCGTGGCGGCGAGCGCGGCCAGCCGGGCGCGCGAGGCGCCGCGCGCCCGCAACAGGCCGGTCTCGCCCGCCCGTTCCGTACCGAGCGACCGGGCCACCAGCAGCAGTGTGTACCCGGCGAGCAGCAGCAGTTGCAGCGCGACGATCACCAGCGTGGACCGGGCCACCAGCAGCTCCCGCTCGGTCCGGTCGAGCAGGGAGGGCAGCGCGGTGGTCACCGTCGCGCCGCGCCCGAGTGCCGGATCCTCGCGCAGCCGCTCGGGGACCTGGGCGGACGCGGTGCGCAGGGCGTCGATCCGGTCGGTGGTGATGCCCCGGTAGTCGGCGGCGGCCAGCCAGCCGGTGGCGGAGCGGGAGACCTGCCCGGAGGCGAGGACGGACGCGTCGGTGAGGAGCGGGCCGTAGGTGGTGAAGTCGACCTCGCGGACGCCGCGTCCGCCGAGCGCGTCCAGTCGCCAGTACGGGTCGGTGGGGTCCGTGGCCTTGTAGACGCCGGTGATCCGGACGGTCGGCCGCCGGTCGTCGGCCAGCCGGTCGGTGAGCGTGATGCGCGCGCCCGGAGCCAGCTCCAGCCGCCGGGCGGCCTCTTCGGGCAGGGCCACGGGGATGCTTCCGCCCGCGCCCACGCCCGTACCAGTGCTGGTACCGGCATCCGTGCCCGCACCCGTACCCGGCCACTCGCCCGCCACCAGGGTGATCCGGGAGCGGTCCAGCGCGGCGAAGTGGGTCAGGTCCGGCTTGTCCACGGCCCCGGCCACAGGGGCGGCGGACGCCCGGAGCGATCCGGGCAGCGCGTACGGTCCCGAGCGTTCCAGCTTCCGTACGGTCACGGGCAGTCCGTCGAACGTCTCCCGCGCGCCCCGGACCACGGCCTTCTCCGCCGCGTCCCGCCGCTCCGCCGGCACATCCGCGCTGACGACGAGCACGGCGGAGGCGGCGTCCCGGCCTCGCAGCGTCTCGCGCAGCGCGGTGTCCCCGACCGAGCCCGAGAACGCGGTGAGGGAGGCGAGCACACAGGTGGTCAGCACCACCGCGAGCAGCGCGGCGGCCAGCAGCAGCCGATGTCCCGCCGCGCGCAGAAAGACGAACCTCGTCACACTTCCCCCGACAACCCGCACGCCGTTCTGCCCGAACGGCTCTTTTCCGGGTCTCCCCCCGTTGATCCATGCTCACCCAAACAGAAAATGATCCCATTGCCTACCCCATGAGGCCCGCGCATAGTGTGGCCCGGCGACAATCACAGGCCACGACGCACGGGGGATGCGCCCATGACGGAACACACCGGCACACACGGGACCAGCACACACGGGACCACCACACACGGAACCAGCACACACGGGGCCACTACACACCCCGACACCGCTGAACCGATGGTCAGGGCCGAGGACCTGCACCGCTCGTACGGCACCGGCCCCACGGCCGTGCACGCGCTGCGCGGCGCCTCCCTCGACATCGCACGAGGTGAACTGGTCGCCCTCAAAGGACGGTCCGGGGCCGGGAAGACCACGCTGCTCAATCTGATCGGCGGCCTGGACTCGCCGGACCGGGGCCGGGTCGTCGTCGACGGCACCGACCTTTCGGGACTCAGCGGGAACGAGCTCCTGGAACTCCGCCGCGACCGCGTCGGATTCGTCTTCCAGTCCTTCGGTCTGATTCCCATCCTCACGGCGGCGGAGAACGTGGGGGTGCCGCTGCGGCTGCGCAGGGCGGAGCCCCGCGAGCGCGAGGAGCGGGTGGCACTGCTGCTGGCCCTCGTCGGCCTCACCGAGCACGCGGCGCAGCGCCCCGGCGAACTCTCCGGCGGCCAGCAGCAGCGCGTCGCCCTCGCCCGCGCCCTCGCCAACCGGCCGGCCCTGCTGATCGCCGACGAACCGACCGCCCAACTGGACGCCCACACCGGCCTCACGGTGATGGAGCTGCTGCGTACGGTCGTACGGAGCGAGGGCGCGACGGCCCTGGTCGCCACGCACGATCCACAGCTGCTCGAACTGGCGGACCGGGTGGTGGAGCTGAGCGACGGCCGGATCGTCGAAGGCTGAGCGACAAGCAGAGACACGAGGCAGAGACAGGAAACAGAAACAGGAACGGCCGACCGTCTCCGTCCTCGGTCCGGAAGCCGCCCGGTTGCCGCGTGTGCCGTGGTGGCGGAGCCTCGTAGTGGACCTAGTGGACCGCGTATGCCGGTCAGTCCTGAGCCGAAGGTCGATCCGATGACAGAGAGCGAGAGTCCGCAGGTCCGTGTCGCTCCGCTTGTGGTGCTGCCGGTTCAGGAGGCGGATCCGCCGTTCCGGCTGGTGGAGGTCCACGGTGAACTGGCCGGCAAGGCGTTCTCCCTCCAGGATGTTTACGCGTATGCCTTCGCGGCGGGCCTGAGGGGCGCGGACATGGACGATCCGGCGGTGGTCCAGTGGCTGGGCGGCGATCAGTTCACCTGGAAGGTCAGGCACTGGAGATGAGGGCACATGGCTGTACGGCACCAGCTCATCCGTAGCGAGCCGTCCGCGGTCTGGGCGGTTCTCGAAGATCCGTCGCGATACGCCGACTGGGTGGTCGGCACGGACTGTTCCGCCCCCAGGGAGGGCTCCTGGCCCGAGGTCGGCTCCTCTCTCACCTACACGGTGCGTGTCGGGCCCAAGGAGTTCCGGGGCCACACCGTCGTCCGGCGCTACCAGCCGCCGCGGTGGCTGGAGTTGGAAGCGCACAGCGGGCCGTTCGGTACGGCGCGTATCGCCTTCGACATCCGGTCCTGGGGCGACGAGACACTGGTGATCGTCGACGAGCATCCGCTGCGAGGCTTCGCCGGCGCGTTCCACAACCTGGTGATCGACGCGTTCCTCCAGGTCCGCCACCGCGACATGCTCGGGCGGCTGGCGTACGTGGTGGAACGGGAGAGCGCGGCGTCGGCCGGACGCTCCACGGCGGCCCGGTCCACGCGGCACCGGCCGAGCGCGTCGGACGGGCGGGACACCTGGCCATGACCGAGGCGTGAACGCACACGCACACACACGCACCGGCACCGGACCCGGTCACGGCGTGTGCGCGGCCGGGTAGAGATCGAGGGCCAGGAGCGATCTCATGAGGCCGTCCCGGGTTCTGGGATCCCAGCCGGTGAGCGTCGTCCAGCGGTCCAGCCGGTACACCACCGTGTTGGGGTGCACATTCAGCGCGCGGGCGGCGGCGGTCGGGATGAAGCCGTGGTCCGCGTACGCGATCACGGCGGCGGCCAGATGCGGGTGCGCGTGAGCGGTACGGGCGCCGGCGCCGAGGACATCGCTCAGCCGGCGGGACTGCTCCGCGAGGCTCGACTGGAGCCAGGCGACCGAGTAGCGGACGGTCCCGCCGCCGTCCCGGCGCAGCGCCAGCGACAGCGCGCCGTCGGCGTCCTGGAAACTGTCGGCGGCTCCCGACAGCCCGGTCCTCGGCAGTCCCACACCGAGAGGCGGCGGAGCCGGAGCGCTCTCCTGGCCCACCGCCCGCCCGAGCGACCGCAGGACGGCCTCGTCCGGCACTCCCTGGCTCAGAACCGACAGCGCGTCGCCGTGCATCGTGGCCACCACCACGCCCGGCCCGGTGGCGATGTGCCGGCGGAACCGCTCCAGGCTGCCGTTCGGCAGATCGGCGGAGCGCCCGCGGAACGCCTGGAACGCGCCGACCGGGTCGTAACCGAGTGAACGAGCCAGCGTCACGGTCGTCTCGTCGCCCGGATCGGCCGTGGCCATGGCCTCGATCAGCCGCCGGTACCGGTCCTCCCGCGCCGACAGCTCCGCGCGGAGGACCGCTTCGTACGCGACGGCCACCGCGTTGGTCAGCTCCTGGATCCAGGTCCAGAACGTGGTGACCTGCCCGGCCAGTTCGGCGACCGCCTCCTGTCCTCGGCGGACGGCGCCCTGCATCAGCACGTTCCAGGTCTCCCGGTAGCCGATGTGATACGCGCCGAGAACGGTCTCGACCGGCAGGCCCTGCGCCGCCCGCGCCGCGCCCAGTCGCGACGATGCCCGGAGATTGTCGGCAGAGGGCAGGATTCCGCGTTCCAGTCCGCCCAGCAGGCCGTGGAGCTGGACCGTCACATCGTGAATGTGCTCCTGCTCCGGTACGACCGCGTATCGAGGCATCTCCGTACGGATCATTTCCGTGACTCTCGGTGCGAAGGACGGCAATTCATCGATCATCTCCCGGCACAATGAATCGATCATGAGTCGCCTCGTGTTCGAGTGGTGATCAGAGGCGTCACCGGCCACGGCCCGGCCCTCCGCGCGCGCCTGTGGAATCCGCTTGTGGAATCCGCCTGTGGAATCACCGTACATCGACCGTCACGGGCACGCGTCTGTGCTGACTCCACGCCGCCACCACCGCCCTCACCTTGAGGTTTCTCCAGGAAACCGGCGGGCGAATTCTCGCTTCCTCCGTTACCGGGAACGGGCGTGGTCCTGGATGGTTGATTCCGAGGTCGCTACCGCGGGCCGGGTGAAACCTTGGAGTGGAACCTATGGAACCTATGACTTCATGTGACATCACGATCGCCGAATATATTCTCGACCGTCTCGCCTCGCTCGGTGTGGACCATATGTTCGGAGTTCCCGGCGATTACAATCTCGCTTTTCTCGACAAGGTGATGGAGCACCCTCGGATCCGGTGGGTGGGAAACGCCAATGAACTGGGTGCGGCATACGCGGCGGACGGTTATGCGCGTGTCCGGGGGATCGGCGCCCTGCTCACGACCTTTGGAGTGGGCGAGCTGAGCGCGATCAACGGAGTGGCGGGCAGCTACGCCGAGTATGTGCCCGTCGTCCATCTCGTCATCGGTCCCTCCACGGCGGCGGAACGCACCGGCGCGCTGGTCCATCACACCGCCGGGGACGGTGACTTCGAACGTTTCGCGCGTGCGCAGCGGAGCGTCAGCGCTGCCATGGCCACCGTCACCCGCGCCGACGCCGCCGAGCAGATCGACCGTGTCCTGCTGGCGGTCCTCCGGGAGAAGCGGCCCGTGTATCTGCGGATGGCCTCCGATGTCGCGCTCGCCCCGATGGCCGCGCCCACGCGTCCGCTGCCGGGCGAGGGACGCTCCTTCCCGGTCGACGCCGCTTCTCTGGAACGGTTTGCCGCCGCTGCCCGCCGTGCGCTGGCCGGTGCGCGGAGCGTTGCCGTGCTGGCCGATTTCCTGGTGGACCGCTTCGGCGCGCGCGAGGAACTGGCCGAACTGCTGGATACGGGCGGACTGCCGTTCGCCACGCTCTGCATGGGCAAGACGGTGGCCGACGAGAGCCGCGCCACCTCTCTGGGTGTGTACTCGGGAGCCTTCGGCGATGCCCGTATCCGGAGGACCGTCGAGGACGCGGACGTCCTCATCCGTGCGGGTGTGCGGCTGGCGGACACGACGAGCGGGGGCTTCAGCCACCGTATCGATCCCGGGCGCGGGATCGACCTTCAGCCGGAGTCCGCCTTCGTCGACGGCATCGAGTATCCGGGCGTGCCGCTGGCTGCTGCGCTGTCGGCACTGACGGGAGTGGTCGCGGGAAAGCCGCTTGTCGACGCGTTCAGCGGATCTTCGGCTGACGGATCTTCGGCCGGCGGTTCTACGGCCGACGGATCCACGGTCGGCCGAGCCTCGACAGGCGAGTGGAGCGCGAGGAACCCACATCCCGACGAGCCGCTGGCCCAGTCGTATCTCTGGCCACGGCTGGCCAGGACGGTCCGGGAAGGACAGACGGTGGTCGCCGAGCAGGGCACGTCCTACTTCGGTCTGGGCACTCAGCGCTTCCCAACCGGCTCGCGGTTCATCGGACAGCCGTTGTGGGGCTCCATCGGATACAGCCTGCCGGCTCTGCTCGGTGCGCAGCTCGCGTCTCCCGGCCGGCGCTGTCTGCTTGTCATCGGTGACGGTTCGGCACAGATGACGGCGCAGGAACTCGGGACCATCGGCCGTTACGGTCTCACGCCGGTCATCGTCCTTGTCAACAACGGCGGTTATACGGTGGAACGCGCCATCCACGGCCCCGAGGCGGCGTACAACGACATCGCCCGCTGGGACTGGCAGCGGCTGCCCGCCGCGCTCGGCGTCCGTGACGCGCTCTGTCTGAGCGCGGCCACGCCGGCCGAACTGGACCGGGCCCTGGCGGTGGCCGACGAGGCGACGGACCGGCTGGTACTGCTCGAAGTCCACACCGGTACGCACGATGTGCCCGACCTGCTCCGTGATGTCGCCGCGGGAATGAGCAGCCGGAACGGCGAGAGCTGACCAGAGCTGACCGCGTACGTCCGGGCGTGAGCGCCGTCTTCCTTTCGGGCCAGGTTTCAGGCCGGGGCGGCGAACCTCTTGCGCCAGGCCAGTGATACGTGGACCAGCACGATCAGCACCGGCACTTCGATCAGCGGGCCGACCACGCCGGAAAGCGCCTGGCCGCTGGTGACGCCGAAGGTGGCGACGGCGACCGCGATCGCCAGCTCGAAGTTGTTGCCCGCCGCGGTGAAAGCGAGCGTCGCCGTACGGTCGTACGCGAGACCGAGCGCCTTGCCGAGCAGAAACGTGCCGAACCACATCACCGCGAAGTACACGAGCAGAGGCAGCGCGATCCGGGCGACGTCCAGCGGCTGTGAGGTGATGGTCCTTCCCTGGAGGGCGAACAGGATGACGATGGTGAAGAGGAGCCCGTACAGCGCCCAGGGACCGATCCTCGGCAGGAACGCCGACTCGTAGCGCCGCCGGCCCATGGTCTTCTCGCCGATCCGCCGCGTGAGGAAGCCGGCCAGCAGCGGTACGCCGAGGAAGACGACTACGTTCAGCGCGATCTTCCCCATGGAGATGTCGAGGCTCTGTCCGCCGCCGAGGCCCAGCCAGTTCGGCAGGAGATCGAGGTAGAGCCAGCCGAGCAGGCCGAACGCGACGACCTGGAACACGGAGTTGAGTGCGACGAGGACGGCTGCGGCCTCGCGGTCGCCGCAGGCCAGATCGTTCCAGATGATGACCATGGCGATACAGCGGGCGAGACCGACGATGATCAGGCCGGTGCGGTACTCGGGCAGGTCCGGCAGAAAGATCCAGGCCAGCGCGAACATCACGGCCGGGCCGACGATCCAGTTGACGGCCAGCGACGACACCATCAGCTTCCGGTCGCCGGTGACCGCGTCGAGCCTGTCGTAACGCACCTTGGCCAGGACCGGATACATCATGATCAGCAGGCCGACGGCGATGGGCAGGGAGATCCCACCGATCTCGACCTCGGCCAGTGCGTCGTTCAGCCCGGGGATCAGCCGTCCGAGGCCCAGACCGAGGGCCATGGCGATCAGGATCCAGACGGCCAGGAAGCGGTCAAGTGTCGAGAGTCTCGCGACGATTGAGCCCTCGCCGGGCCCGGTGCCCTCTCTGGGCCCGGGCCCGGTGGGCGTGGTGGTGGGCGTGATGGCGGTGGTGGACGGTGGTTCGGTGCCCGTCACGGACAGGCTCTCTTCGTGTCGGCGGCTCGCGTGGCACGGGCGGTGGCGGCGAGTTCACCGAAGGCGCCCGCCATCGTTTCCAGTACCTCGGGCCGCAGCTTGTAGTACGTGAACCGGCCGCAAGGCTCGGTGTCGACCACTCCCGCCTCGCGCAGCACGCGCAGATGGTTGGAGAGGTTCGTCTGCTTGGCGCCGGTCTCCGCCACCAGATGGGTGGTGCAGAGCGTCTCATGGGCGAGCAGCGTCACGATTTGGAGCCTGAGCGGGTCGGCGAGCACCCGGATCAGGTCAGTGTCGACTGACGTCATCATGCGCTGATACTGTCACATCAGTGGCAGGTGACGCCACCAGGTGCTGGTATCAAGTGCGCCTGATATCCGCCTGATGTGCGCTGAAGCGAAAGAGTCCTCCCGATGTCCGAGAAGCCCTCTGTGCTGTTCGTCTGTGTCCACAACGCCGGCCGCTCCCAGATGGCCGCCGCCTGGCTGGCCCATCTCGCCGGAGACCGTGTCGAGGTCCGCTCGGCGGGCTCGGACCCGGGTGCCGCCGTGAACCCGGCCGCCGTCGAGGCCATGGCGGAGGTCGGCATCGACATCTCCGCCGAGATCCCGAAGGTCCTCACCGTGGACGCGGTCAAGGAGTCGGACGTCTGCGTCACGATGGGCTGCGGAGACACCTGCCCGGTCTTCCCGGGCAAGCGCTACCTCGACTGGACACTGGACGATCCGGCCGGGCAGGGCGTCGAAGCCGTACGCCCGATCCGTGACGAGATCAGGAAGCGGGTGGCGGACCTGATCGCCGAGATCGCGCCGGAGCCCGCGCACTGAGTGCCTGCCTTCGGGCGAAAGCGAGGACGAGGCTCTCGCGGTCCTCGCGGTCCTCGCGGTCCTCGCGGTCCTCGCGGTCAGCGACCGCCGGAGACGGTGATGTCGCTGCCGGTGACGAACGACGCGGCGGGCGAGATCAGCCAGGTCACGGTGTCCGCGATCTCCTCCGGACGGCCGAGCCGGCCGATCGGGCTGTGCGCCACGGCCTCCTTGGTCTCCGGGCTGTCCAGATCCGCCGACATGTCGGTGTCGATGATGCCGGGCGACACGCTGTTGACCCGGATGCCCTCCGAGGCGACCTCGTTGGACAGGGCCCGGCTGAAGGAGACCATGGCGCCCTTCGTGGCCGCGTACGGCACCAGGCCCGGCAGACCGCCGGTACGGGCGGCCACCGAGGCGATATTGACGATGGATCCGCCTCGGCCGCCATGGCTGGTGGCCATCTTCTCGACGGCGTGCCGCGCGCACACCATCGGGCCGAGGACATTGATCGCCAGCAACTCGGACAGCTTGGCCGGCTCCTGGAGGTCGAAGGGAGTGGGCGCGCCCGTGGTTCCCGCGTTGTTGACCAGCGCGGTCACCGGGCCGAGCTCGCGCTCCGCGCGCTCGAACAGTTCCGCCACCTCGTCCGGCACCGACACATCCGCGTGGATGGCGCTCGCGCGGCCACCGTGCGCACGGATGGCGGCGGCCACTTCCTCGGCCGGCTCCTCGTGCGAGGAGTAGTTGACAGCGACGCCGTATCCGGCCTCGCCCAGCTCTGTGGCGATGGCGGCGCCGATGCCCCGGCTCGCGCCCGTCACGATGACGGTGCCGTGCTTGTCGCCGTGCGTGTGGCCCTCGTGGCCGTGTCCGGCCTCAGCGGTCTTCGACATCGCTGTCTTCCCCTTGCTAGTTGCTCGTCCCCTCCGCGTTCGTCCCCTCCGCGCTTGCGTTCGGCCTTCTCCTCCAACGTACCCGCGTACTCGCGAACTGGCTGGCGCGGATTGTCACCCGGCCCGCCCAGCCGCGTCTATTCCCGCCTGGTGAGGGCTCCTGGCGGATATTGGTGCGGTGCCAGAACGCTGACGAGTGATGACCGACGAGCGACCGACGAGCGACCGACGAGCGACGACTGACGAGCGACGAGGAGGGAAGCGATGGCGACGCCTGCCCGGCCCGGGCCGGGAACCACACCGCCGACCGGTACGACAGGAACCGTCACCACGGCCGTACCGGCCCGGCTCGACCGGCTTCCCTGGTCGCGCTGGCACTGGATGATCGTCGTCGGCCTCGGCACGGTATGGATCCTCGACGGTCTCGAAGTGACGATCGTCGGCAATATCGCGGGCCGTCTGTCCGAGGACGGCAGTGGACTGTCGATCACATCGGCGCAGGTCACCGGCGTTGCCGCCGCGCTGTATGTGGCGGGCGCGTGTGCGGGCGCGCTGTTCTTCGGCAGGCTCACCGACCGTTACGGCCGCAAGAAGCTCTTCATGGTCACTCTCGCCGTCTACCTCGGAGCGACCGCCATGACCGCGCTCTCCTTCGAGGCCTGGTGGTTCTTCGTCTTCCGCTTCTTCACCGGATTCGGTATCGGCGGCGAATACGCGGCCATCAATTCCGCCATCGACGAGCTGATCCCTTCCGCATACCGGGGACGGGTCGATCTGATCATCAATGGCAGCTTCTGGCTGGGCGCCGTCGGCGGCTCGCTGCTCTCCATCCTGATGCTGAACACCGCGCTCCTCCCCAAGAACCTGGGCTGGCGGCTCGCCTTCGGTCTCGGCGTCGTCCTCGGTCTGGTCATCCTTCTCGTACGACGGCACGTTCCCGAGAGTCCGCGCTGGCAGCTCATCCATGGCCACAGCGCGGAGGCGGAGAAGCTGGTCGGCTCCGTCGAACGGCGCATCGAGGAGGAGAAACAGCGGAGACTTCCGCCGCCGGCCGGCGAGATCACCATCCGTGAGCACGAAAGCGTCAGCTTCCGCCGTATCGCCCGGACGATCTTCCGCCGTTATCCCCGGCGCGCGGTGCTCGGGCTGTCGCTCTTCATCGGGCAGGCGTTTCTCTACAACGCGATCACCTTCGGGTTCGGCACGATCCTGACCACCTTCTTCGGCGTACACACAGGACACACGGGCTACTACTTCGCGGTGATCGCCGCGGGCAACTTCATCGGGCCGCTGCTGCTCGGCCGGCTCTTCGACACCGTCGGCCGCCGGATCATGATCTCCTCCACCTATCTGCTGGCGGGTGTGCTGCTCTTCGGTACCGCCTGGCTCTTCGGCGGCGGCTCGTTGACCGCCACGACACTCACGGCGTGCTGGTGCGTAGTGCTCTTCTTCGCGTCGGCGGGCGCCAGCAGCGCGTATCTCACGGTCTCCGAGATCTTCCCGATGGAGACCCGGGCCATGGCGATCGCCTTCTTCTACGCGCTCGGTACGGCAGCGGGCGGGATCAGCGGCCCGCTGGTCTTCGCGGAGCTCACGGCGTCCGGAGTGGTCGGTGACACGGTGGTCGCCTTCCAGATCGGCGCGAGTCTCATGTGCGCGGCCGGTCTGGTGGCGGCTTTCCTGGCCGTACCGGCCGAGGGCCGGGCGCTGGAGGACATCGCGACACCACTGTCGTCGGTGCCGCGCATGGGCGGCGGCCAAGGTAAGGGCGGCGCGGGTAAGTGACCCAGGTACGTACGTGACCGTATGCGCGGCCCTCAGGCCGTGGCGTCCTCGCCGTCCGGTGGGTTCGGTGGCGGCGCCGGGAAGGTGACGGTGAATTCCGTCCGTCCGTCTCCGCTCACCGCGTCGACCGTGCCGCCGTGTGCCGTGACCACCGCGTGGACGATCGCCAGACCGAGTCCGGTGCTGCCGCCCTTGCGCGAGCGGCTGTCGTCCGCCCGTACGAAACGGTCGAAGACCTCCGGCAGGAGCCGCGCCGGGACGCCCGGACCGTTGTCCGCCACGGTCAGCCGGATGGCGCCGGGACCGGCCGACAGCCGTACGGAGACCTCGGTGCCGTCAGGAGTGTGCGAGCGGGCGTTGGCGAGGAGGTTGCCGATCACCTGGTGCAGCCGGTGCTCGTCGCCCGTCATGGTCACCGCCTCCTCCGGCAGGTCGAGCAGCCACCGGTGACCGGGTCCCGCCGCCCGCGCGTCGTCCGTGGCGTCGAGGACGAGCCGTGTCAGATCCACCGGACCGCGGTCGAGGGCCCGGCCCGCGTCGATACGGGCGAGCAGCAGCAGATCGTCCACGAGACGGCTCATCCGTTCGGACTCGGACTGGATGCGGTCGAGCGCCCGCCGGACCTCGGCCGGTACAGGGCTCTTGTGGCGGAGCGCCAGTTCCGCGTGGCCGCGTACGTTGGCCACCGGTGTGCGCAGTTCATGGCTGGCGTCGGCGGCGAACCGGCGCAGACGTTCCTCGCCGGCCTGCCGTCGCTCCAGGGCGTTGCCGACATGCCCGAGCATACGGTTGACGGCGGTGCCGACCTGGCCGACCTCGGTGTGCGGATCGCCGACCGGGACAGGATCGGGCATGGCGACCTCACCGCTGGCCAGCGGCAGTTCGGCGACGCTCGCGGCGGTGGCGGTGACCGCGCGCAGTGGCCGCAGGGACAGCCGTACCCACAGCGCTCCCACGGTGCCGGTGGCGACGAGTGTCACGCCGAAGACCGCCGCCTCCACGCCTTCCAGCCGGTGCACCGTCTCCTTGACGGGACGCAGTGGCAGACCGGTGACCAGGACGTCCCTGTCGTCGCCCGGTATCGCGGTGACGCGGTACGACCCGAGGCCCGACAGCCGCACACTGTGGCCGTTCCCGTCGACGGGCAGTGCGGCGAGCGCGCGGCGGTCGCCGGACGTCAGCGGCACCGTCGCGTCCGTCCGGTCCTTGACGACGGCCGCCTGTGTGGGCGTTCCGTCCAGCAGTCGCGCGCCGAACGTACCTTCCGACTGCCCACGGGTGTCGGGCAGATTGTCGCCGTCCGGTGTGCTCTCGTGTTCCAGGCTGGCCGCGAACTGCCCGCCGGACGTGGAGAGTTGCTGGTCGAGGCGGTCGGTCAGAAATCCGTCGAGCGCGAACGCCGTGGTGATGCCGACCGCCAGACAGGCCAGGGCGACCAGTGCGAGCAGCCCGGCGGTGAGCTGACCACGGAGAGTGCGCGGGAGGTGAGGACGGCGGAGTCGTCGCATCTGGGTCCGTCGGGTCCGTCGTATCAGGGTCCGTCGCATCGAGGTCCGTGGCATCAAGGTCCCGGCTTGAGTATGTAGCCCACGCCGCGCACGGTGTGGATCATCGTGCTCCTGCCCATGTCCAGCTTCTTGCGCAGATAGCTGATGTACAGCTCGACCACATGCGCGCGGCCACCGAAGTCGTAGGACCAGACGTGATCGAGGATCTGCGCCTTGGACAGCACACGGCGTGGGTTGTGCATCAGCAGACGGAGGAGTTCGAACTCCGTACGGGTCAGTTCGACGGGATCACCGCCACGGGTGACCTCCCGGGCGCCCTCGTCCATCACCAGATCGCCCACGACCAGCCGGTCGGTGTCCGCCGCGCCCGCCTCGCGTGCCACACCCGCCCGGCGCAGCAGGCCGCGCAGCCGGGCCAGCAGCTCCTCCAGGCTGAAGGGCTTGGTCACATAGTCGTCACCGCCCGCGGTGATCCCGGCGATACGGTCCTCGACGCCGTCGCGCGCGGTCAGGAACAGGACGCATACGTGTTCCAGGTCGCCGCGCAGTTGGCGCAGTACGCGCAGACCGTCCATGTCGGGCAGCATCCGGTCCAGTACGACGGCGTGCGGACGGAAGATACGGGCCGCGGTGACGGCGGACGCGCCGTCGGCCGCTGTGAGGACACGCCAGCCCTCGCCGGAGAGCACACCGGAGAGGATCTCGGTGAGATCGGGCTCGTCGTCGACGACGAGGACGCGCACGGGACCGCCGTCACTGCCGGTACCGCCGTCGTGCGGATGCGTGGGGGCACGCACAGTAGTAGAGGCACGCACATGGGATGGGTGGCTGTGACTGTTCATGGTGCGTCCCAGCATCCCTTCTGACGAGCGGCGCCGGAGCGGCTGTCCGCTCTGAGTTTCCTCTGAATCGGGCGAGGACGACGGCGTTGAGAAGGTCGTCACAGGTTGCGCTGCGAGGCTCACGACTCACCGGCGAAGAGAGGGCCCATGAGCAGCGCGATGAGCACCGCGGCACAGGCGCGGCACGGCACGGACGGCGTTGTGCGCCCGAGGCGGCCTCGGCGCGTGCGGCGGTTCGTACGCTTCGGGCGTCCGCGTTCGGTCGTACCGCTGCTCGCTCAGACCGTCATCTGGGCGGGCGCCGCCGGTGTGCTCGCCCTGTGGTGGAGCGATACGGCATCGGTCGTGGGCGCGGCCGGCTGGCTCACCGACGCGGGCCGGATCACCGGGCTGCTGGCGGGTTACGCCTGCGCGGTCCTGGTGGTGCTGATGGCCCGTACACCGGTCCTGGACCACGGCATCGGCACGGACAGGCTGGCGCGCTGGCACGCGATGGCGGGCCGGTACACGATCTCACTGGTCCTCGCCCATGTCCTGCTGATCATCTGGGGTTACGCCCTCACCTCGCACACCGGTGCGGTGGACCAGACGACGGCACTCGTCCTGCGCTATCCGGACATGCTCAAGGCCACCGCGGCCTTTCTGCTGCTCGTCGGCACCGCGCTCGTCTCGGCACGGGCCGCGCGCCGCAGGATGCGCTACGAGACCTGGCACTATCTGCACTTCGCCACCTATCTGGCCGTCTTCCTCGCCTTCTTCCATCAACTCGCCACCGGCGCCGACTTCGTCGGCAACCGAGCCGCCCAACTGGCCTGGTACACGCTCTATCTCTCGGTCGCCGCGCTCATCGGCTGGTACCGCTTTCTGCTTCCGCTACGACAGGCCTCGCGCCACCGGCTGCGTGTCGCCGGTCTGCGCCACGAGTCGCCGGGCGTCGTCTCCGTCCATCTCACCGGCGAGCGTCTGTCCGAACTGGGCGCGCGGCCCGGGCAGTTCTTCCGCTGGCGCTTTCTGGCGCCGGGACTGTGGTGGACCGCCAATCCGTACTCCCTGTCGGCGCCGCCGCTCGACGGCCGTCTGCGGATCACGGTGAAGGCGGCGGGCGGGCACAGCGCGGCGCTGGCCGGGCTGCGGCCGGGAACCCGGGTCTGGGCGGAGGGACCGTACGGCGCGTTCACCGAGGCCCGGCGCGGATCCGGGCGCAGAACCGGGCGCGGATCCCGGAACGGACCGCCGAACGGTTCTCCGAAAGTGCTGCTGCTGGCGGGCGGGACGGGGATCACACCGCTGCGGGCACTGTTCGAGACGCTGCCGGGCGAGGTGACGCTGATCTACCGGGCCCGCCGTCCGGAGGACTTTGTGCTGCGCGCCGAACTGGACGCGATAGCCGAGGCCCGTGGAAGTGCTGTGCATTACGTGGTGAGCGAAGCGGGCGGGTACGAACCGGGCGGGTACGAACCGGGCGGGTACGAGCGTGGCGCGCGGGAGACCGGCGCGTATTCCTCTCCGCTGACCGCGCGTGCTCTGAGGCGTCTGGTACCGGATCTGGCCGCGCACGAGGTGTATCTGTGCGGCCCGCCCGGGATGACGGACGCCGCCCAACTCGCCCTGCGGGCTGCTGGAGTGACACGTCGTCAAATCCACCACGAGTCGTTCGAGTTCTGATCCGAATGCCGAGTCCGGAGTCCCGAGTCCCGAGGAGAACCACTGTGCGCAGAGCCGTCCTGGCCGCCGCGTCGACCAGCGCCCTCGTCGTACTGATGCTCAGCCTCAAGCCGCATCACAGCGCCGTACCGTCCGGTGGGACATCGGTGTCGGCGCGGGCACCGGCACCGGCGTCGAGCGGGACGGCACTGATCGACGGTATGTACACCGGCGATCCCGTGAACACCCAGTACGGCACCGTGCAGGTCTCCGCCACGGTCAAGGCCGGGCGGCTGACCGCCGTCACGGTCCTTCGGACGCCGTCGGGAGACGGCCGCAGCCGGCAGATCGCCGCTGACGCCGTGCCACGACTGACACAGGAGGCGCTGAGTGCCCACAGCGCGCACATCGACGCGGTCTCCGGGGCCAGTTATACGAGCCAGGGCTATATCCAGTCCCTCCAGAGCGCGCTGGACAGAGCCGGTGGCTGACACCGGACGGCCCGACGCGCCCGACGCCACGCGGTCCGACGCGCGGGGATCCGACGCGCGGGGATCCCACGCGCGGCGCCCCGGCATACGGCGAGGTCTGCGCCATGTCGAGCATGTCATGGGCACCGTCTTCTCCTTCGACATACGTGACCTGCGTACCCCGGCGATCGAAGCGGCGCTGGCCGAGGCCGTGGCCTGGTTGCATCACGTCGACGAGGTGTACTCCACCTACCGGCCGGACAGCGTCGTCTGCCGGCTCGCGCGAGGCGATCTCGCGCTGGACGAGTGCTCCGCGGAGGTACGTGAGGTCCTCGCCCTGTGCAAGAGCGCCGTACGGACCAGCGGCGGCTGGTTCAGCCATCTCGCGGGCGGTGTCCTCGACCCGTCCGCGCTGGTCAAGGGATGGTCCGTGGAACGTGCCTCGGAGATCCTGCACGAGGCCGGCGCCCATCACACCTGTGTCAACGGCGGCGGCGATCTGCGGCTGCGGGGCGAGTCGGCTCCAGGAGTGCCCTGGCGCGTCGGTGTCGCCCACCCGCTGCGCGCCGACGAACTGTGCGCCGTCGTCACCGGCCGCGGCGATCTGGCCGTGGCGACCTCGGGCACCGCGGAACGCGGCGCCCACATCCTTGACCCACACCGCGGCACACCCGCGGAGTGCTACGCGTCCCTCACCGTCGTCGGCACCCACCTCACGATGACCGACGCCTACTCGACCGCGGCCTTCGCCATGGGCCCGACGGCACGGGACTGGCTGGAATCCCTGGAAGGATACGAGGGCTTCGCGGTAACACCGGACGGCCGCTCCTGGCGCACCACGGGATTCCCGGGCGAAACGTCCCTGGCGGCCACGGTGTACCGGTGAACCAGTGAGGTGCGTACCGGTGAGGGGAATGCCCCTATGCCTTCGGCCACGAGAAGGCGGGCGGAAAATGATTGGGCGGACCATGGATCGGACCCGCAGAATGCGACCATGAACGACCAGCTTGACGACGTTCCCGACGCCTCCGCGGCGGTCCGGGCGACGGACCGGATCACTCCGCCCATCACCACGCCCGTCACCGCGGACCTTGTGCGCGGCGCTCTCGATCTGGAGCGCACCGAGCACGGAGTGCTGCCGCACCGGCTGCCCGCCCGGGCCCGCGCTCAGTGTTCCGACGGGCAGCTCGCCATGGCGGAGGCCCAGCCGTCCGGTGTACGGCTGGTGTTCCGTACGCGGGCCACCGCCGTCGAGCTGGACGCGCTCCGCACCAAGATGGCCTACCGGGGCGCGCCGCCGCGTCCGGACGGTGTGTACGACCTGCTTGTCGACGGCCGACTGGCCGGGCAGGCCAGTGTGACCGGCGGCGATGTCCTGACGGTGGACATGACCACCGGGTCCGCGGAGACCCGGCCCGGCCCGGTCGGTACCGTCCGGTTCTCCGGCCTCTCCGACCGCGTCAAGGACATCGAGATCTGGCTGCCGTACAACGAGGTCACCCGGCTGGTCGCCCTGCGCACCGACGCTCCCGTCGAGCCCTTGCCGGACGGTGGCCGCAAGAAGTGGCTGCATCACGGCAGTTCGATCAGCCATGGCTCCGACGCCGCGAGCCCCAGCACGACCTGGCCCGCGCTGGCCGCCTCGCTCGGCGGTGTGGAACTGACCAACCTGGGCCTGGCCGGCAGCGCCCTGCTCGATCCGTTCACCGCCCGCGCCCTGCGGGACACTTCCGCGGACCTGATCAGCGTCAAGATCGGCATCAACCTCGTCAACACCGACCTGATGCGCCTGCGCGCCTTCGGCCCTGCGGTGCACGGCTTCCTCGACACCGTCCGCGAGGGCCACCCCACCACTCCGCTCCTGGTCGTCTCGCCCATCCTGTGCCCCATCCACGAGGACACACCTGGACCGAGCGTCCCGGACTTCAGCAACCTCAGCGCGGGAAGGCTCCAGTTCCGGGCCGCGGGCGATCCCGCGGAACGGGCTGCCGGAAAGCTGACGCTCAACGTCATCCGGGACGAACTGTCCCGCCTGGTGAAGCAGCGGGCAGCCGACGACCCGAACCTGCACTACCTCGACGGCCGCGAGCTCTACGGCGAGACGGACTTCGCCGAACTGCCGTTGCCCGACCAGCTCCACCCGGACGCCGCCACACATCACCGCATCGCCGAACGCTTCGCCGCCCTGGCCTTCAACACCGAAGGCCCGCTCGCCGCCACACGGCGGCTGTGACGGCGCCGACTCGTGCGTGGTTCGCGCGGTTCAGCGGCTGTTTCCGCAGGTGGAGAGGTCCGTGGCGCGGTGCCAGGCGGTGTCTCGGAGCAGGCGCAGGCCGTTGAGGCCGACGATGACGGTGGAGCCTTCGTGGCCGAGGACGCCGAGCGGCAGTGGCAGGTGTCCGGCGAGGTCCCAGATGACGAGGCCGGAGATGAACAGCCCGGCGATGATCAGGTTCTGGACCACCAGGCGGCGTGCCATGCGGGAGAGGGCGATCACGGTGGGGACGGTGGTGAGTTCGTCGCGGACGATGACGGCGTCGGCGGTCTCCAGGGCCAGGTCGGAGCCGGCGTGGCCCAGGGCGATACCGGTGTGGGCGGCTGCCAGGGCGGGAGCGTCGTTGACGCCGTCGCCGACCACCAGCACCTTGCGTCCCGCCGCCTCCCGCTCCCGTACGGCGGTGACCTTGTCCTGCGGCAGCAGACCGGCCCGTACGTCGGTGATGCCCACCTCGGCGGCGAGCCGGGCGGCGGCGCGCGGGTTGTCGCCGGTCAGCAGTGTGGGCGCGGTGCCGGTCAGGGCGGTGAGGGAGGCGACGGTGGCGGCGGCGTCGGGACGCAGACGGTCCGCAATGCCGAGGACGCCAGCCGGGACACCGTCGTACAGGACGACGACGGCCGTGCGGCCTCCGTCCTCCAGTTCGCCGACGATCGCGCCGACACCGGTGGTGTCGGGATCGGTGGTGTCTTCGAGGAGACGTGCGGGAGCGCCCACGGCGACCTTACGGCCATCGACCACGGCCGTTACGCCGATGCCGGGCGCGGAGGTGAAGTCCGTCGCGTCCGGGATGCGGAGGCCGCGTTCGCGCGCGGCCTCGACCACGGCACGGGCCAGCGGGTGCTCGCTCGGATGCTCGGCCGCCGCCGCGAGGCTGAGGAGTTCGTCCCCGGTCAGTTCGTCCCCGGCCGGGCCCGCGGCTCCCGGAGCGCGGACGTCGGTGACCCGCGGTGTTCCCCCGGTGAGCGTGCCCGTCTTGTCCAGGGCCACCGTGTCGATCTGACCGAGGCGTTCCATGACGACCGCGGACTTCACCAGGACGCCGTGCCGTCCGGCATTGGCGATGGCGGACAGCAGCGGCGGCATGGTGGCCAGCACCACCGCGCACGGTGAGGCGACGATCATGAAGGTCATCGCCCGCAGCAGTGAGTCGGTCAGGTTGGCACCGAAGCCCAGTGGCACCGCGAAGACCGCCAAGGTGGCGAGGACGATGCCGACCGAGTACCGCTGCTCGACCTTCTCGATGAACAACTGCGTCGGCGCCTTCGTCTCCGACGCCTCCTCGACCATCGCCACGATCCGGGCGATCACCGAGTCCGACGCGTCGCGTTCGACCTTCACCCGCAGCGCGCCGGTGCCGTTGAGCGTGCCCGCGAAGACCTCGTCACCGGTCTGCTTCGGTACGGGCAAGGGCTCACCGGTGATGGTCGCCTGGTTTACCTCGCTCGCTCCGTCGAGCACCCGCCCATCCGCGCCGATCCGTTCGCCCGGCCGGATCAGAATCGTGTCGCCGATGGCGAGGTCTTCGGTGGCGACCGTCTCCTCACCGCCGTCGCTGCCGGAACCGCCATCGCCGTCGGCCGACAGCCGCGTCGCGGTCGCGGGCGCGAGATCGAGCAGACCGCGTACGGAGTCGGCCGTACGAGCGGTGGCCAGGGCCTCCAGCGCACCGGATGTGGCGAAGATGACGATCAGCAGCGCCCCGTCCATCACCTGACCGATCGCCGCCGCCCCGATCGCCGCGACGATCATCAGCAGATCGACATCGAGCGTCTTCTCCCGAAGGGCCCGCAGCCCTGCCCAGGCGGGCTCCCAGCCACCCGTTACATACGCCACCGCGTACAGCGGCCCCCAGAGCCAGGCAGGAGCGCCGAAGAGCTGGAGCGGCAGCGCGACCAGGAACAGGACCAGCGCGGCGGTCGCCCAGCGGACCTCCGGCAGCGCGAACACGCGCGTACGCCGCCGAGGAGCCACGGGCTCCCGCCCGGTCGTCGCGGCCCGTGCCGGCCGATCGGTGACGGTCGAGGCGGAGGCAGGCGTGAGGGACATAGGAGGTCCTTTGCACGGACGGCATGGAGCGGTCCCTCCAGCATATAGGAAAGAATGAACACCTCTTCATTTGTTGCTCAAGGGTACTCACTTGCGCTCGATCACCAGATGCCGAGGCCCGCGCAGCAGCGCACTGCGCCGGTACGGCGGCGGGTCCTCGGCCAGGCGGAAGCCCTCAAGATGAGGAACGAGCGCGCTCAGCGCGATCTGCGCCTCCACACGGGCCAGCGGAGCGCCGAAGCAGTTGTGGATGCCGCTGCCGAAGCCGAAGTGCTGATTGTCCTCGCGCATCGGATCGAAGTGGTCGGGATCCTTGAAACGCAGCGGATCCCGGTTGCCGGAGGCGAGCATGAGGATCAGCCGCGCGCCCTTGGGAATGGTGACGTCGGCGACCTCGATATCGGTCAGCGGAGTGCGCTGCGGCAGCATATGGACGGGCGGCTCGTAACGCAGCAGTTCCTCGACGGCGTTCGGCATCAGCTCGGGTTTGCCGCGCAGCAGCC
This sequence comes from Streptomyces sp. MnatMP-M17, assembly GCF_900091995.1. GTDB lineage: Bacteria > Actinomycetota > Actinomycetes > Streptomycetales > Streptomycetaceae > Streptomyces. The sequence goes on along the minus strand of NZ_FMDK01000086.1, from coordinate 1,770 downwards.
GTAGCGCTTCCGGGAGGCGCAGCAGGGTGAGTGCTCCGTTGGCGATCAGATTGACCGTTGTCTCATGCCCGGCGATGAGCAGCAGCGTCGCGGTGCTCTTCAGCTCCTCCTTGGTCAGACGTCCGTCGGGACCGGTGTCATTGACGAGGGCGGAGAGCATGTCGTCCGTCGGACGGCCGCGCCGGGTGTCGGCCAGCTCGCCCAGATACTCCGCCATCGCGTCCCGGGCCTCCATGCCCGCCTGAAGGCGTTCCTGGTGGTTCTTGTTCTTCTTCTCCTTCTCCGGAGCGAAGTCGAAACTGGCGATGATCGCGTTCGTCCAGGCGCGGATCCGCGGTACGTCCGCGAACGGCACGCCCAGGAGCCGGCAGATCACGGTCACAGGGAGCGGATAGGCGAATTCGTCGACGACGTCGATTTGGTCCTTGTCGCGGAACGAACCGATCAGATCGTCGGTGATCCGCGTGATGTCCGCGCGCAGGGCGTCGATCCGGCCGGGGGAGTGCGGCGGGCCGAAGGGCCGCATCGCGATACGGCGGAGCCGGTCGTGTTCGGGATCGTCCACGCCGATGAAGGCCGGCGGATCGGATCTCCTGAGCATGTCCTCGTCGGGATCGGTACGGTTGCGGATGTCCGAGCTGATCCGTGGATCATGGAGCAGCTCGGCGATCTCGTGATAGGTGCCCACCAGATAGCTGCCGTCGGTCTGCCGTGTCACTCCGTTCTCGCGGAGTTCGGCGTAGAGCGGATAGGGATCGGCGCGGTTCGCGTAGTCGGTGATCCGCTGGAACAGGGTGTCCGGGCGCATGGGTCGGTGGCTCCTCTTTCAATGGCGGGTGGCGGACGGCGGGTAGCGGATGGCGGATGGCGACGGCGGGTGGCAGGCGGACTCAGTCGTGCCGCACCAGCGTCAGGCGCCGGTCCGGGAGATGGCCGGTGAGGGCCACGGTCGGGCCGTGCGAGAGCGTCTGCGGGGACGGTACGTCGGAAGGGACGGGCACACCCGAGCCGTTGGGCGGATCGGAGGCGCCGGGCGCGGGCGGAAACGGCGCCGCCGTCTCGATGAGCCCTTGGTAGTGCTCCAGCCACTTGGCCCGGTTCACACTGACCGCCGCGGTGACCCGTCCCCGGTAGCCGTACACGGCGACCAGCCGGCGCTCCCGCAACGAGCCCTGAGCGATGACCACTTGGTCGGAGAAGGTGGGCACACCGACAGACTTGATGTTGAGGCCGAACTGGCTGGACCAGAAGGCCGGTACCGTCAGATGCGGTCGTCTGCGCGGCCCGGGACTGACCATGTTGTGGGCCGCCACCTCGGCCTGCGCGACCGCGTTGCCCCAGTGTTCGAGAGCGAGTATCTGGTACTCGAAGAGCGGATGCGGGAAGCGGGCCACATCACCGGCGACGAAGACATCGTCGGTGACGATCCCGTACATGTTGAAGGCACGGCATCCCGCGTCGCAGGCCACACCACGTGGACCCGCGGCCAGTCCGGCGTCGGCCAGCCATTCGGTGTTCCGTACGGCGCCCAGCGCGACCACGGCGATATCGGCCTCGATCCGGCTGCCGTCGGAGAACTCGGCGCCGGTGAGCCGGCCCTTGCTGCCCTTCAGCGCGGTGACCGTCACTCCGCAGCGCAGATCGACTCCGTGCGCGCGCTGCAAGGTGGCGGCGAGGGAGCCGAGCGCACCGCCGAGCGCGCCGACCAGAGGCGAGGGCCCGCGTTCGGCGACCGTCACCTCGAAGCCGCGCTCCCGGCAGGCGGGGGCG
>NZ_FMDK01000070.1 GCF_900091995.1 Streptomyces sp. MnatMP-M17 | reverse complement strand
CGGAGCCGGTCGAGCGGCACGCCCGCCACCGTGGGCCAGCGGCCCGGGAGCCAGCGCGCGCCGCCGTCGGGATACAGCCGGACGGCCGCGCCCTCGGCCATCAGCGCCCGTGCCTGCCCGGAGAGTTCGAGCAGCGCGTGCGCGGCCCAGAGGAACCGGTAGCCGGGCGCGGCGGACAGCCGGTAGTCCACGACCGTACGCGCGGCGTCCGTGGTGATCCGCCGGACCAGCCGGAAGTCCGGGCAGTCCACCTCCTCGGCCGCCGCCTCCGAAGCTCCGACCGACGCGCCGTCGCCGGTCCGCCGCCATACCCGTGACCACGCGTCGCCATGATCCGGTGTCCCCCGGATCGTCGGAACACACTCCTCCAGACCGCCCGCGTCGGCGAACGCGTCCCCGGGACGGACGCCCGCCCGGCGCGGCTCGTCCCGGAACCACAGCCACTCCCGACCGCCGCCCTCACCGCCTCCGCCGCCCGCACTTCCTCCTCCGCCTCCGCCGCTCAGCGACGTCCAACGCCCGCCGTGCGCCGGATCCGTGACAACAAAAGGCCCGGTCCCCGTGCTCACCATTCCGCGAACGACCCGTCCGCGTGCCGCCACACCGGATTGCGCCACGCGTGTCCCCGGCGGTCGGCGGCCCGTACCGCGTCCTCGTCCACCGTGATGCCGAGGCCCGGCAGCCCGGTGCGGTGCGCCTGCCCGGCCTCGAACCGGAACGGTTCGGTGTCCACCACGTACGACAGCAGATCCGCGTCCTTGTTGTAGTGGATGCCCCGGCTCTGCTCCTGGATGAGGAAGTTCGGTGTGCAGAAGGCGATCTGGAGGCTGGCGGCGAGCGCGATGGGCCCGAGCGGGCAGTGCGGCGCCAGTTGCGCGCCGTACGTGTCCGCCAGTGACGCGATCCGGTGCACCTCCGAGATGCCTCCCGCGTGCGAGAGGTCCGGCTGCGCCACCGCGATGCCCGCCGCCAGTGCCGGCAGGAACTCGGCCCGTCCGTAGAGCCGTTCGCCGGTGGCTATGGGCACCGGGCTCGCCGCCACCAGTCCGGGCAGCAGATGCCCGTGCTCGGGCAGCAGCGGCTCCTCGGCGAAGAGCGGATGCAGCGGGCCTATCTCCTGGAGGACGCGCCGGACACCGGCCGGGCCGAAGCGCCCGTGGAAGTCCACGGCCACATCGCGGTCCGGGCCGAGGACCTCGCGGGCCGCGGCCACCCGCTCCACCACCGCGTTGGTCTCCGCGAGGGTGGTGATCGGCGACGTACGGCCCGCCGCGTTCATCTTGACGGCGGTGAAGCCCGCCTCGACCTGCTCGGTTATCTCCTCGGCCAGCCGCGCCGGCTCATCGCCGCCGACCCATGCGTAGACGCGTACGGTGTCCCTCACCGGGCCGCCGAGCAGGGCGTGCACGGGCGCTCCGTACGTCTTGCCCGCGACGTCCCACAGCGCCTGGTCGATGCCCGCGACGGCGCTGGAGAGCACCGGACCGCCGCGGTAGAAGCCGCTCTTGCTGAGGATCTGCCAGTGGTCCTCGATCCTGAGCGGATCCTGGCCGATCAGATACTCGGCGAGTACGTCGACCGCGGCCCGTACGACCTCGGCCCGGCCCTCGACCACCGGTTCGCCCCAGCCGACCACGCCCTCGTCGGTCTCGACACGGCAGAACAGCCAGCGGGGCGGGACGAGGAACGTCTCCACGCGAACGATCTTCACTTGGCCTCGGGGCCCTTCTCCTCGGTGCCGCCGCCTGGCGTCTCCTCGGTGCTGTCGCGTGGCGCGCCGTGCACCTTGTCGAGGTCGCGTACGGCCTGGTCGAGCAGGGCGCGCATGGCACGCTCCGCCGCGTCCTGGTCCTGCGCCCGTACGGCGTCGAGAACGGCACGGTGGCTGGGTACGGGATCCTCGCCGTGCGGTGAGCTGTGCACGATCTGGTCGCGATGGGCGAGTCCGGACTCGATGACCATCTCCATGCGTTCCAGCAGTTCGTTGTGGGTGGCCGCGAGCAGCGCGCGGTGGAAGGCGAGGTCGGCCTCGACCGCGCGGGCGGCGCCGCTTGGCCCACCGGTCCCGTCGACCCCACCGGCCCCGTCGTTTTCGTATTCCGCCGTCCCGCCCATCGCCTCCAGCGCCGCCTCCAGCGCCGCGAGATCGGCGTCGGTGCGGCGCGCGGCGGCCAGCCGTACCGCGGCCGGTTCCACGATCCCGCGCACCTCGCCGAGATTGCGCAGCAGACCGAGGTCGGCCTCGGAGCTGGTGCCGTCGGCGAACTGCCAGCGCAGCACGTCCGCGTCCAGCAGATTCCAGTCGGCACGCGCTCTGACGAAGGTGCCTCTTCGCTGGCGCGCGTCGACCATCCCCTTGGCCCCGAGCACCTTCAGCGATTCGCGCAGGGCGGTCAGACTGACGTCCAACTCTCGCTGCAACGCCACGAGATCGAGTGTCGCCCCCTCGGGAATCTCCCCGCTGAGCACCCGGCGCGCAAGAATCTCCACGGTCTGGCCGTGCACTCCGCGGCGCGCGTACGGCGTCATGTCGTTCTGCCTTTCTGCTGGTCGGTCGTTGTCCGGCGGTCGGTGGCGCGGTGTCGGGCGGCCGGCGGTCAGGCCGACGCCTTCACCACGCTCCAGCCGCCGTCCACGAGCAGGCTCGATCCGGTGATGTACGAGGCTTCCCCGGCCGCCAGGAAGGCGATCGCGGCGGCGACCTCCTCGGGTCTGCCGAAGCGGCGGGCGGCGGTCTCGGCGATGCTGCGCTCCCGGTCCTCGGCCGGCACCCGGTCCCAGGCGGCGGTCAGGATCGGGCCCGGCAGAACGGTGTTGACCCGGACTTCGGGCCCGTACTCCACGGCGAGCTGTCCGCCGAGCGAGAGCAGCGCGCCCTTGGAAGCGGCGTACGCGGGATGCCCGGGAATGCCTTTGTGCGCGTGCACGGACGAGGTGAGGACCACCGCGCCGCGCTGCTCGCGCAGATCGGGAAGCACGGCCTTGAACCCGAGGAAGCCGCCGGTGAGATTGACGGCGAGCTGCCGCTCCCAGGCGTCGAGCGACATCTCATGGGCGGGCGCGACCCGTACGGTGTAGGCGTTGCTGACGAGGACTCCGACGGGCCCGTAGGTGTGCGCGGCGGCCACGATCCGGTCCCAGTCGCCCACGTCGGAGACATCCGCCGGGACGAACGCGGCACGGCCGCCGGCCGCGCGGATGTCCGCGGCGACGGCTTCGCCGCGCTCCTTCGCGATGTCCGCGAGGATCACGGCCGCGCCTTCGGCGGCGAGCCGCTGCGCGGTGGCGGCGCCGATGCCCGAGGCGGCTCCGGTGACCACGGCGACGCGGTCGGTGAAACGGGCGGTTGGGATCATGGGACGGGTCGACTCCTTGGGAAAAGAGGGCTGTTGGCCGGGTGCCGGGTGCTCGACAGGGCCCGGGCGTCCTGACTGTAGTGACTGTGCGGTCCTGCCCGGTTACTCGCGCATGAGGACCACCAGCTCCGCGTCGTACCGCTCCGTCCAGGCGAACGGCACACCGGAATGGACGAGATGGGCGCCGCCGTACAGGACGCCCGACGCCTGGTCGCGATAGCGGGCCGCCGGATCGAGCCCGCGCAGCCGCAGTCTGGCCGCGCGTCCCGGGACCAGCGGCGCGCCGTCGAGACGTCCGGTGTTCCACGCCATGACGACGACCCGGCCGCCGCCCGGCTCCTCGTACTGCACTCCGCAGGTGGCGTCCGCAGGCGAGTTCAGCAGCCGCGCCTCGCCGTGGTGGACGACCTCGCGGATCTCCTTGTAGCGGGCGATCCACTCCGCCGCCTCCGCGCGCTGCTCCTCGGACCAGTGCCGGATGTCGGCGCCGATGCCGAGCACGCCCGCCGCCGCGGTGACGAAGCGGAAGCCGAGCGAGCGCGGGCGCGGATCGAAGACACCGGGCGCGTCGGTGACCCAGGAGCTCATGGTGTGCGGTGCGTGCGCGTGGAGATAGCCGTACTGGATGGACAGCCGGTCGAGCGGCGCGGTGTTGTCGCTGGGCCACACCACATCCGTACGGGCGAGTGTGGCGTGCTCGATCCGGGCGCCGCCGCCCGCGCATCCTTCGACGGTGACCTCCGGATGACGCATACGGAGATGGTCGAGGACCCGCAGATAGCCGACGACATGCGCGGCGTCCAGATCCTGTTCCTCGACGGGACCGCCGCCGGGCCTGCCGCGTTCGGTGGGCGGGCGGTTCATGTCCCACTTGAGATAGCTGATGGCGTGGCCGTCGAGCAGCCGGTCGAGCGTGCCGAGGACAAAGTCCTGTACGTCCTCACGGCCGAGGTCGAGAAGGAGCTGGTTGCGTACGAGCGTGGCGGGACGGCCCTCCAGGCGGTAGACCCACTCGGGATGCGCCGCGTACAGCTCGGACGCCGGGCTGATCGCCTCCGGCTCCACCCACAGTCCGAAGTCCAGGCCCAGATCGCGGACTTGAGCGATGAAGTAGTCGAAGCCTTCCGGGAAGGACGCCGGATCGGGATACCAGTCGCCGAGCCCGCCGGTGTCGTCGGACCGTCCGGGAAACCAGCCGTCGTCGACGACGAACAGCTCGGCTCCCATCCCGGCCGCGATCCGGGCCAGTTCGAGCTGGGTCGCGACGCCGACGTCGAAGCCGGTGGCTTCCCAGGAGTTGTAGAGCACCTTGCGGGGCCGGTGCATCCGGTCGCCGGTGAGCCGGCGCTCGTAGCGGTGCCAGACCCGGGTGAGTCCGTCGAGCCCGTCCGGGCTGAAGGCGCAGGCGAGCCGCGGAGTGGTGAGTGTGGCGCCGGGCGCGA
>NZ_FMDK01000087.1 GCF_900091995.1 Streptomyces sp. MnatMP-M17 | reverse complement strand
GAGGGCCGCGACCGGTTACCCGGTCGCGGCCCTCGTATCTCCTCGTGCTCAGGCCGAGGTCAGCCTCCTTGCCGGGTCCCGAAGGACTCAAGGATCGAAGCGGCGTCCGCAGTACCACACGCCTCAGCGATCACCTTGGCCTCCTCAGCTCCGATCTCCGCACGTGTCGCCTCCCGCAGCCGCAGGAGCCGTTTGGCCTGCCCGAGAGCGAATCCCGGGCCCGCCGCAAGCTGCTCGCCGAGTGAGCGGACGCGTGCCTCCAGCTCTTCGTCGTCCACCACCTCGGTGACCAGACCCCACTGATAGCTCTCCTCGGCTGTGAGCGTGCGGCCTGTCAGGGCGAGATCCAGTGCACGGACCTGGCCAATGGCCCGCGGCAAGAGGTACGACACTCCGCAGTCAGGGGTCAGCCCGACCCCGGCGTAGGCGAGGCGGAACTTGGTCGACCTGGCCGACACGATCACGTCGCAGCTGAGCATCAGGGCCACGCCAGCGCCCGCCACGGCTCCCTGGACCGCCCCGACGACAGGCTTGGGCAACAAGGCGAGCCGTTGCAGGGCATGATCGAAGGTTGTCGCCAGCTCGTGCAGGTAAGCCGACCGATCCGGCGCGGCGATCATCGCCATGACGTCCCCTCCGGCGCAGAACCGCGGTCCTTCACCACTCACGAGCACGGCCCGCACGTCGTCCTGCCCGGCCGCCCGGTCCACCGCCTCGCCGAAGGACTGAGCTGTAGGCAGGTCGATCGCGTTTGCCCGCGTGGGCCTGCCCAGGACTATTCGGGCGATCCCCTTGTGGAGTTCGTAGCGGACGGGGCTCTCTGTCATGGCGCTCTCACTTCCTGACCGGCGCTCCTGCCGGCCGCTGTTGGACTCACGGCGGTCAGACACGCCGGAACAGCGCGGCGAGGGCCTGGCCGCCGCCGATGCACATCGTGACCACGCCCAGCTCCAGGTCACGGCGGACGAGATCCTTGGCCACCCGCAGAGTGAGGATGGCGCCGGTGGCGCCGACGGGGTGGCCGAGCGCGATCGCTCCACCAAAGGGATTGGTCTTTTGAGGATCGAGTCCCGCGTCGCGGATCACCGCGACCGCCTGCGACGCGAAGGCCTCGTTGAGTTCGACGATGTCGATGTCCGAAGGGGACGTACCGGTCATCCTGAACAACTTCTGCAGCGCCAGGACCGGTGCGTATCCCATCAGCTCGGGCTCCATCGCCGCGGTCGCCACCGCTTCCAGCGCCACCAGGGGGGAAAGCCCGCGTTCTGCGGCGACCGATTCCCGGGCCAGCACCAGTGCTGCTCCCCCGTCATTGACGCCGGAGGCGTTGCCCGCGGTGACCGTGCCGTCCGTCTGGAAGGCCGGGCGCAGCCCGGACAGCACCTCCACGGTCGTGTTCGGCTTGGGGTGCTCGTCGGTGTCGATGGACACCGGCTTGCGTCCGCCGCTCTGGACCGGCGTGATCTCTTCGGAGAACGCCAGCTGGGCGGCCGGGCGGGCAGCCCGCCACTGGGACTCCGCCGCAAACTCGTCCTGCTCCCGCCGGGTCACGCCGTACTTCGCCGCCACGTTCTCCGCGGTGATCCCCATGTGTGTGCCGTGGAAGGGATCGGTCAGCATCATCACCGTGCCGTCGAACAGCGTCCGGTCGCCCAGCCGATAGCCGGACCGGGCACCGAAGTCGTAGAACGGCATCCGCGTCATGTTCTCGTCCCCGCCCGCCAGAGCGATGTCCACGCCGCCCCATCGCATCTGCATCGCGGCTGACCACACCGCTTGCAGACCGCTCCCGCAGAGACGGTTGACCGTGTATGCCGGTGTGCTCTTCGGCAGGCCGGCTGCCAGGGCCACGCGTCGCGCGTTGTAGGCGTCCGGCCCGACCTGGCCGATGCAGCCCATCACGACCTCGTCGATGTCCCCGGGGGCCACCTTCGCTCGCGCCAGGGCCTCCTGTGCTGCGATGGCACCGAGTTCGTCTGCGGGGACGTCGCGGAACACTCCCCCGAAGCTGCCGATGGGGGTGCGGGCCCCATCGATGATGAGCACCTTTTCCTGGGACTCCATAGTGTTCCGTGCCTTTCAGCGTGGGGTGTGTAGGTGGGTCAGCCGGCGCACCGGCCTGCTTAGTACGGGTAGAAGCCCTGACCGCTCTTGCGGCCGAGGTGCCCTGCCGTGACCATGCGGCGCAGCAGGGCCGGTGGGGCGTACAGCGGCTCCTTGAACTCCTCATACAACGATTCGGCCACCGACTGGGCAGTGTCCAGGCCGATCAGGTCGAGCAGGCGGAGCGGGCCCATCGGGTGTGCGCAACCAAGCTCCATGCCACGGTCGATGTCCGCCGGACTCGCCGCGCCTGCCTCCACCATCCGCACGGCGGCCAGCAGATAGGGCACGAGTAGAGCATTCACCACAAAGCCGGACTGGTCGGGCGCCTGGATAGCCTGCTTGTCCAGCTGCTCTGCCACGAACCGGCGGGCAACGGCGAGGGTTTCCTGGCTGGTGGTCAGAGCGGGGATCAGTTCGACCAGAGGCTGGACCGGTACCGGGTTGAAGAAGTGCATGCCCACCACCCGTTCAGGTCGGCCGGTGACGGTGGCGAGGTCGATCACGGGTATGGAGGAGGTATTGGTGGCGAGGATCGCCTGCGGATCAGCGATGACCTTGTCGAGTGTCTTGAACAGGTCGGACTTGAGGTCACGGCGTTCGGCGATGGCCTCGATGATTAGCTGACGGTCCGCCAGGTCATCGAGATCACTGGTGAACGTCAGGTGGGACAGCGCCTGATCGCGCTCTTCCGCGGTCAGCTTGGCCCGGCGCACGCCTTGGGCAAGGGAGGCAGTGATGCGCTCACGGCCCGACACGGCGGCTTCGGGGGTGGCCTCGGCCACCAAGACGTCCAGGCCTTGGCGGACGGCGACCTCGGCGATGCCCGAGCCCATGAGACCGCAGCCGACAACGCCGATGCGGGAGATGTTTTCCATGGCAAGTCCTTGGGTGAGGGGAGCACGGAGGCGGACGTGCGGGTGGAGCCCGAGATCAGACGTTTCGGCGGTACTCGCCGCCCACCTTGAAGAAGGTTTCGGTGATCTGTTGCAGAGAGCAGACCCGGGCGGCTTCCATGAGGACGGCGAACAGGTTGCCTCCGCTGGCGGCGGCGTCATGGAGGGCGGCGAGGGCGGCTTGGGCCTCTTCGCGGTGGCGGCCCTGGAAGTCGCGCACCCGGGCGAGCTGGGATCGCTTTTCCTCTTCGGTGGCACGCGCCAGCTCCGTAGCCGCCTGGCCCGCCTCGACGTCGGCCTGAGGGCTGCGGAAGGTGTTGACTCCGATGATGGGCAGCGTGCCGTCGTGCTTGCGCTGTTCGTAGAGCATCGACTCGTCCTGAATTCGACCGCGTTGGTAGCCGGTCTCCATGGCTCCGAGCACTCCACCGCGCTCGCTGATGCGCTCGAACTCGTCGAGGACGGCCTGCTCAAGAAGGTCGGTGAGCTCGTCGATGATGTACGCACCCTGGAGCGGGTTCTCGTTCATGGCCAGGCCCCACTCGCGATTGATGATGAGCTGGATCGCCAGGGCCCGGCGCACCGATGCCTCGGTGGGAGTGGTCACTGCCTCGTCATAGGCGTTGGTGTGCAGGCTGTTGCAGTTGTCATAGAGGGCGATGAGTGCCTGCAGGGTGGTGCGGATGTCGTTGAAGTCCATCTCCTGGGCGTGCAGGGAGCGGCCGGAGGTCTGGACGTGGTACTTCAGCTTCTGGCTGCGCTCGTTGGCGCCGTACTTCTCCTTCATCGCGACCGCCCATATACGGCGGGCGACTCGGCCCAGCACCGAGTATTCGGGGTCCATGCCATTGGAGAAGAAGAACGACAGGTTGGGCGCGAAGTCGTCGATGTCCATGCCGCGCGCCAAGTACGACTCCACATAGGTGAAGCCGTTGGCGAGGGTGAAAGCGAGCTGGCTGATGGGGTTGGCGCCGGCTTCTGCTATGTGGTAGCCGGAGACTGATACCGAGTAGAAGTTGCGCACACCCTCGGAGATGAACCACTCCTGGATGTCGGCCATCATGCGCAGGCTGAACTCGGTGGAGAACAAGCAGGTGTTCTGGCCCTGGTCCTCCTTGAGAATGTCCGCCTGCACGGTGCCGCGCACAGATGCCAGAGTCCGGGCGCGGAGTTCCTTCCGCTCATCGTTTGAAGGCTCACGGCCGTGTTCGGTCTGGAAGGCGTCAAGCTGCTGGTCGATGGCGGTGTTGAGGAAGAACGCGAGGATGGTCGGGGCCGGCCCGTTGATGGTCATGGACACCGAGGTGGTCGGCGCCACGAGGTCGAACCCGTCGTACAGGGCCTTCATGTCCTCAAGGGTGGCGACCGACACACCGGAGGTGCCGATCTTGCCGTAGATGTCCGGGCGTTCGTCCGGGTCCCTGCCGTAGAGGGTGACCGAGTCGAAGGCGGTGGACAGACGGGTGGCCTCCGCGTCCTTGGAGAGGTAGTGGAAACGGCGGTTGGTGCGCTGCGGGTCGCCCTCGCCGGCGAACATGCGTGCCGGATCCTCACCTTCCCGCTTGAACGGGAAGACGCCGGCGGTGAACGGGAAAGAACCCGGCAGGTTCTCGGCGCGCAGGTAGCGAAGCAGTTCACCGTGGTCCGTGAAGCGCGGTAGGGCTACCCGGGGGATACGGGTTCCGGATTGCGACTCACGGGCCAGGACGGTGCGCAGTTCGCGTCTGCGTACCGTGACCACCAGTTCGTTCCCGCCGTAGGCCGCGGCGGTGGCAGGCCACTGCTCGAGCAGGCGGCGGGCCTGCACGGGAAGATTCTCGCGCGCGTCGTCGAGCAGTTGGTCAACGTCGCTCGTGGAGGCTCCGGCAGCGGCGAGTTCGTCGTGCACGGTAGCCAGCCGTTGAACGCGGCTGGCCTGCTCGGCCTGAATGGCGGTCTCCGCGTGGTAGCGGCGCACCGTCTCGGCGACCTCGGCCAGGTAGCGTACGCGGGACGACGGGACGATCTGGGCGGCGCCGCTGGAATGGCGTATCGACACCTGAGGCAGAGTCCCGGGCTCCACCGGCAGACCGTGCTCGACCAGGAGATCGCGCAGGTGCTGGTAGAGGGCGGTGACGCCGTCGTCGTAGAAGGTCGCCGCACTGGTGCCGAACACCGGCATGTCCTCAGGCTGCGAGCTGAACGCTTCCCTGTTGCGCATCAGTTGGCGCCGCACGTCGCGCAGCGCGTCAGCGGCCCCGCGCCGCTCGAACTTGTTGACTGCCACCACATCGACGAAGTCGAGCATGTCGATCTTCTCCAACTGGGTGGCGGCACCGAACTCCGGCGTCATCACGTAGAGCGACACATCGGCGTGGGGAACGATGGCTGCGTCACCCTGGCCAATTCCTGGGGTCTCCACGATCACGAGATCGTGGCCGGCCGCCCGGCAGGCGGTGATGATCTCGGCTAGGGCCTCGGGGACCTCATGCGCCCCGCGAGTGGACAGTGAGCGGAAGAAGACCCGTTCACCACCCAGGGCATTCATCCGGATCCGGTCACCCAGCAGCGCGCCACCGCCACGTCGTCGACTGGGATCAATGGCCAGTACCGCTATGGAGAGCTTGTCCTGCTGATCCAGGCGCAGGCGGCGGACCAACTCGTCGGTGAGCGAGGACTTGCCGGATCCGCCGGTGCCGGTGATTCCCAGTACCGGAACTGATCGCTTCGCCGCCGCCTGTTGCAGGACGCGTATCTGATCCTGCGCGACCGACCCGGTTTCCAGCCCGCTGATCACCCGGGCCAGAGCCAGAGGGGATCCGGCAATGACGTCCGCCGGATCAACCGGTTCCTGCTCCCACAGCACGACATCACACGCCTTGATCATGGAGTTGACCATGCGCGCCAGGCCGAGCCGCTGTCCGTCCTCCGGGGTGAAGATCCGCACCGCTGATCGGGCCAGCCGCTCCACCTCCTCGGGAACGATGACCCCGCCTCCGCCACCGAACACGCGGACGTGCCCAGCGCCACGCTCATGCAGCAGCGCCACCAAGTATTCGAAGTACTCGACGTGACCGCCCTGGTAGGAGGAGATCGCCACACCTTGGGCGTCCTCCTCCAGCACGGCGTCCACCACTTCGGACACCGCCCGGTTGTGGCCCAGGTGCACGACCTCCGCACCTTGGGACTGCAGGATCCGGCGCATGATGTTGATCGCGGCGTCGTGCCCGTCGAACAGGCTCGACGCGGTGACGAACCGCACCGGATGCTTGGGCCGGTACAGCGGCTCATCCGTGATGCCAACGGACACCGGTTCCTCCAGGGTGCCGCCCGTCGGCGGCAGAGATCGGGAATCGAAAGGGCGAGAGGCATACGGGGGCGCGGTGCGGCCCCACCGCTAGGGCGTGTTTCGGAAGTAGCGTCGTCCGCCCGCAGGGCGGGCCTCGCGGCGTCCGGTGCGTGCAATCGCAAGGCGGAGGATCGCCCGTGTACTGGACGTACTCGGGCGACTCCGACAACGCAGCGAGCGTGCGTGCCAGGCGTCGCCGGGCAGACGGGACTTTGAAGACACGCCCTGGGCCCTGTCCGGCAGGGCGCTCCCCTCACACCCCAGGCTCCCTACCTGAGTTCGTGAAGAGCGCGCCCGCTTACTGGTCGCGGAGCGTGAGCGCGCGCGTGGGGCAGGCCTCGACGGCCTCGTTCACCGCGTTGGCGTCGGATTCGCCGACTTCAGCGCTGAGCACGTCGACAAGACCGTCCGTCACGGCGAAGTGGTCGGGGGCGATGTAGGCGCACAGGCCCGAGCCCATACAGACGGAGCGGTCGGCCGCGATGCGGTCCTCTTGTTCAGTCACCACGTCTCCTCGTTATCGCGGTCCTGTCCGATCCCTTGACGCTCGAACATGACCCTCCATAACTTAATCATAATATCCACGAACCCGGGGAGGCTGGAGCATGACACCCGCCACATCTGCCACCGTCCCGATCGAGGATCCGCACCTGAAGTACCAGCAGCAGGCCGGCGCCTGCTCGTGCCGGCCCGCAGGCCAGGCGGGGCCACCTTGGCCACATGGTTGGGGACGGCCGGCCGGCGATCGTCGGCCGGCCGTCCAGTTCGCCAGGCCGCACCGCTCGAACCGAGGCCCCGCGAAGAGACCCGTTCCAGGCTTGGCTCAGGCAGCAGCGCACCACGTGAGATGCGGCCCAACCTGGGGCGCGGGCTCAACGCGACGTACGCGCCTTCGGCGGGACGTCGGCGACGGCCCCCGCCGACTCATTGGCTCGTTTCGCCCGGCTCGACGCGCACATGCAGGGGCTTGTCAGCATCCGGCAGGGACAACGACTCGACCGCCGTAGCTGTCTCCTCCAGCGGATAGGCCTTTGACGGGATGCGGCTGAGATCCAACTCTCCGCTTTCCAGGGCAGAAACGGCGCGGCGCAACGACTTCTCCGTCTTGCTCCATGGGCCGGTCACCGTCAGCCTGCGGCTCACAAGCGTGTCAATTTCGAGGTCGATCGATCGCCCTCGCCCCTTGATTCCAGCAAGGACAAGCCTGCCACCGGATTCCAGGGCACAAAGGGCCTGTTCCACTGCGGACGTCGAGTGCGGCGTCGTATCGATCACCACGTTGGGGCGGTGGTCAAGACGGTCCCTGAGTTCGCTCTCGTCCTGTGTCTCGACGACGAGAGACGTATCCACGCCCATGCGCTCGGCGAGTTCAAGGCGGCCTCGGTCCTGCTGCAGCCCGACCATGGTGACGTGCTCCGCGCCCAGGAAGACCGCCACCAGGGCGCAGGCAAAGCCCCGTGGTCCGGCGCCCAGCACAACTACCCGCGACCTCTCGTCGGCCTGCCCGGCCTCGCCTGTCCACTCGAAGCCGTTGGCCAATGGGTTGTGGAAGGCCACAGCGGCTGTGGAGACCTGCGGTGAGATCGGAATCAGGGTCGCTCGCGGGTCGAGGTACAGGTGGGTGGCGAGACCTCCCCAGAGACCGGGAGCTTGGTCAGGGGACAGCGTTCCGTACGATGCGGAACGGCAGTCACGCCCTGCCGCGCATTCCCTGCAATGACCGCACCTGAGAGCTGAATTGACCACAACGCGGTCTCCCACGTCCACGCCCCACCGAGTTCGCGCAACCTCCCCCAGTGCGATGATCCGGCCGACGGGCTCGTGACCGAGGGTCATCGGCAGGGGGTAACCGTCGAGGGTGCCCGCGTAGAACTCAGCGTCCGAGCCGCAGATGCCGTTGACCTCCACCTCCAGGACCCCATCCTCCTCGCCGAGCTCCGGCAGGGGAAACTCTCGGATTTCCAGTTGCCGCGGTCCGGTCACAACGGCGGCTCGGGCCCGGCCGGGTGCGCGCTTGGACATACACTCCGCCTCTCAAACGTAAATATTACGCGCATACTTTTTAGGTACCGCAAGGACCTGCTTCACAGACATAGCGCCGGGTCAGCGATCGAGGGTCCAACTCCGTTTCACGCGAACACGGCCGCCAGGACCGAAACGGGGACGCCAATGCGTCCTCCAGACAGCCAGCTCGCAGGGCGCGCGCACGGCGACTACGGCCAGCAGCCGAGAATCCCACCCGGCAGGACCACCGCGACCGGCCGGCCATGCGCGGGGCGGCCAGTCAGGGCATGGTCACCCAGTCGGCAGTCGGCCAGGCAGGACATGATCGCCGCAGCCGCCACCAAGGTCGCACGATCAGACTCAGAAGGGTGCAGCTCGATCGGCTGGGCCAGCCGGGCGCCGCGGTGCTCGACGATCGACTCGACAAGCCGCCGGCCGGCATCAGTGACCCTGAGCAGGGTCTTTCGGCCGTCCGAGAGGTCTGGTTCCCCGCAGACCAGATCCTGCTGCTTCAGCACGCTGACGATCTGCGCGACGGATTGCGCGCTCACATGCCCCGCCTGCGCGAGCTCACTGACCGTAATCGGCCCCCGTTCGACAATGCGGCCAAGGACGGAGAGCTGCGACATGGTCTGCCCGGTGGCAAGCGGGGCTTGTTCACCACGCAATCTGGCACGCATACGCGTCATGGCCAGCGACAGTTCAACCGCCGGCGCAGGCGGGGTGATCTTCCTGTCCACTCTTTCACACTAGCCTATACTCAGGACATCTGAACAGGTTACCTGATGAGTAAGCTGTTCGGCGCCTGGCGAGAGCCGCGTGAACCACCGGCACCAGGTTGAAGTCTGTGACCGTGGCCGTGGTAGCGGCGACATTCGTGATCAGGCCCGGTGTGACAGCATCAGGTCTCGGTGAGGTGAACCCTGTAGCCGTCCCAGAAGATGTCGCGCCTGTCGGCGCCACGCGCTTCGATGTCATAGGGGTTGACCAGGCGCATCGCGCCCGGCGGCCGGTCTTTTGGGCCCCTCCACCGCACTTTGCCCCCAACCAGGTGGAAGTACTGCACCCACACCTGCCAGGTCTCCACCTCCGGTAACGTCCGCAGCCCGTCAGGCGCACCGGACGAGGCGACGGCCTCAAGCAGCCGCATCCCGTCGGTTCCGATCCGGCAGCCGGTCTCGTTCCGTTTGGCGGAAGCCTTCGGGAACCGTGTGTCCTCGGCACGGGTGGCGTAGTGCCCAACCAGTCCGGCTCAGCGACCCCGGCTGGCCACTCCGGGACAGCGGCCGCCAGTGCGTTCAGGGCCGAGCACAGTGTCCCGGCCGACGTCACGCAGAGCCCCGAATCAACCAACAGCATCCGAACGCCGGTGGGCGGGGCCGCATGTCAGGCCCTGGCGCACTCGGGATGAACGCCGGCCTCGCGGAAGGGAGGGATCAGTTCGAGGCTGCACACGGTGCACCTCGGAATGGGGGTGACGTCACCAAGGCTGTCCAGGTAGCGGTCCCGTTCAGCCACCTTGCCCAGCAGCGTCTCAGCCGCCACCGTAGCGAGGGGCAGCAGCAGACCGGCCCGGCCTCCGGCAGTAGCGAACGAGCTGATGTCCTTGTGCATCACCTCGTGTGCGGGTGCGGTGCCCGGTGCCGCGGTACGCCGGAGCCGATCGTGGAATCCCCATGTGCGCACGGCGCGGGAGTCAGCTGAGCTGGTGGTGAGGACGGAGCTGAGCGCGTCCTCGGTGATGCCATAGGCGCGGACGAACTCCATGGCCTCCGTCTGCAGCGCGAAGCTCGCGATCGTCATGAAGTTGACGGCGAGCTTCATCGCAGACCCGGCTCCAGCGCGCCCCGCATGGAAAACGTCCCGCCCAATGGCATCGAAGATCCCTGACAAGTCAGCGACGACGTCATCGTCTCCGCCCACCATGACCGTGAGGTCGCCTGTGCGCGCACGGGCGACCCCGCCGGCCACAGCAGCGTCGACAACAGCAACCTGATGAGGGGCGAGCCGTTCCGACAGCGCCTGGACGAACATCGGGGTGACGGTGCTGTGGATGACAAGGGTGCGCGAGAGACCGGCCGAGGCCACCTCGACGGCAACCTCGCTCACCTGCTGCTCGTTGAGTACCACTACTCCGACCACGTCTGCCTGCTGGGCAAGTTCCTTGATCGAGGAGACGCTGTGGGCGCCCTGCTCTACGAGCTTCGCAGCCGCCTCGGGCCGGATGTCGTAGACGTATGTGTCGAACCCGGCGCGGTTGATCGCCATGGCGATCTGCGTGCCCATGTTCCCCAGACCGATGACTCCGACCTTCATTGGTGGCTCCTGTTGTTCGTAGTGGGCGTTGCCGGATGCTCAGGCAGAGGTGAGGGGTGGCCGACTGCGGATCGGGCACGGCGGGCCGTCGGAAAATCGTGGCGGTCCGCCAGCGAGGCGGCGCCGTCCCTTCTCAGGAACCGATACGCGGCACACCCGGGCGGTGAGGGCTTCCGTGCGCGGCCCCGGCAGCGCGCAGCCAGAAGACAGCCGGCCTCCGGCTCCGTGGGAGCCCGCGGTTCCCCGATCGGCATGCCGTTGGCCGCCACGCTGCCGCTCTTGGGCAGGAAGCGGCCGGGAAGGACCAGGACCGTTGGGGTCGGGCGCATCCTTGCTCAGCCCCACACGGATCCATGCTTTGTGGCGTACGGAGGACGTCCCAGGCCTGCGCCGCCTCTGGCACAAAAAGTCATGGAATTCCTCGCAGATGAGTCTGCCCGCGGCCTTCAGCAGTGAGCCACATCCTGCTGACCATGCATATAATTGTCAATATTTGCCACAGCAGCTGGAGTGGAACTTCGACCAGCAGTCTCGTGCGAGCACATTGACTCCCCACCCGCGCCGGCCTTACCGTGCAAGTCCATGAACAGACCTATGATAGGCATGTTTAAGTCGCCACGCGTCGTGCGCAGGGACAGCGCTAGGCGTCGGGACGAGGAGGCCGCGATGGCTCGCCTTCAGGACCAATCCGAGAGCAGCGTGGAGTCGCCCCAGGCCCACGCAGGCAGTGGCCGTCTGCGCGGGCGTATCGCGCTTGTCTCCGGCGGAGGCGGTGGAATCGGGCGCGCCGTCGCCCAGCTCTTCGTCGCCGAGGGCGCCTCGGTCATGATCTGCGACCTCCCCAGTTCGGAAGGGAAGGCCGTGACTCAGTCCCTGGGCCCCGCGGCAGAGTTCATCGCCA
Source organism: Streptomyces sp. MnatMP-M17 (assembly GCF_900091995.1). Taxonomy (GTDB): domain Bacteria; phylum Actinomycetota; class Actinomycetes; order Streptomycetales; family Streptomycetaceae; genus Streptomyces. Next base: position 15,865 of record NZ_FMDK01000087.1, on the reverse strand, counting down.
CCGACGTACGCGAGCCGGTCCAGTGGAAGCAGGCCGTCGACACCTGCCGATCGTACTTCGGCGCCGCACCTGACATTCTGGTGCACACTGCGGGGATCATGGTGGGCGGCACGGTCGACACCTGCGGCCCTGAGGACTTGGAGCGCTCTCTGGCCGTCAACACCATGGGCACGCTGCACGGCATCCAAGCCGTGGCTCCCGGCATGCGCGAAGGGCGCAAGGGCTCGATCGTCGTGGTGACCTCCATGGCAGGCGTGACGTTCGGGTGCCCTGGGCTGGCTCCTTACTCCGCGAGCAAGGCTGCGATGGCGGCACTGGTCCGATGTGCCGCGCTCGACTTCGCGAACTCCGGTATCCGTGTCAACTCCGTAGTGCCGGGCCAGGTGGACACACCCATGTCCCGTGCCTTCATGAGCAGCGTGGGGCCGGACTTCTTCGCCAAGATGCCGATCCCGCGGAGCGGACAGCCTCGTGACATCGCTCAGGCGGCGCTCTACCTGGCCTCGGACGAGAGCTCATGGGTGACTGGCACCGATCTCCTCGTCGACGGAGGCATGGAGGCCGGACCGGTGCTCGGCTGACCCGACGCCCGGTTTCCTCCCCATGAGGGCGCCAGGCCCTCCCCAATTCACCCGCTTGGCAACCGAACCAGCGGGGCAGCACAGAGAGGAAAGACTCATGAGCGACGAGGCTCTGCTCGTCATGGACTTCCAGCCGGCCGTCCTCGGGGCGGTCGGCGGAGATGAGAGCCCCGCTCTCGCCGCAGCCACCAGGGCCGTAACGGCCGCGCGCAAGGCGAAGGTGCCTGTCATCTTCGTACGTGTGGCGTTCCGCCCCGGCTATCCGGAACTCAGCCCCAACAACAAGGGCATGGCCCCGCTGTCCGGATACGGCGACGTCTTCGTCGAGACCGAGCCCACCACGCAGGTCCACTCCGCCCTGGGAGCCACTGCCCAGGACATCGTGGTCACCAAGCGCCGTGTCAGCGCCTTCGCCGGCAGCGATCTCTCGGGAGTACTGGCAGGCCTGGGGGCCTCCCGGCTCGTGCTGGCCGGACTCGTCACCAGCGGGGTCGTACTCTCCACCGTTCGAGAGGCCAGCGACGCCGATTTCGAGATAACGGTGCTCTCCGACGCGTGCGCGGACCCCGATGCCGAGGTGCACCAGGTCCTGATGAACAAGGTCTTCCCGGCTCAGGCGGACGTTCTCTCCGTCAAGGAGTGGGCCGACACACTCTGAGAAGCAACGAGGAGGGGCCGGTCTGCTGTCGGATGCCGGCGGCGGTTTGATCCGACCCCTTCATGAGTCGGCTCCCAAGACCTGGTTACGGTCTTGGGAGCCGACTCGAAAAGCGATGGCCTGCCTCGGGCTCTCCGGCATCATCGCGGCATCGAACCGGATTTCATCGCTGCCGTAATGTCAGCCGTCGCTGCTGTTCCGTCCGGTCACAAGGTCGAGGGCGATGTCGACGATCATGTCTTCCTGACCACCGACCAGACCCCTCCGCCCGGCTTCCACGAGGATGGTGCGCACATCGATGCCGTACCGGGCGCCGGCGACCTCCGCGTGCCTGAGGAAGCTGGAGTAGACGCCGGCGTAGCCCAGGGTCAGCGTCTCCCTGTCCACTCGCACCGGGCGGTCCTGCAGGGGACGCACCAGGTCGTCCGCGGCGTCCTGCAGCGCGAACACGTCACAGCCGTGCTTCCATCCCAGCAGATCGGCCACCGCGACAAAAGCTTCGATCGGGCAGTTGCCGGCTCCGGCGCCGTGCCCTGCGAGCGAGGCATCGACGCGGAAGACTCCGTTTTCGACCGCCACGACGGAGTTCGCCACCGAAAGCGAAAGGTTCTCGTGGGCGTGAATCCCGATCTCCGTGGTGCTGTCGAGGACATCGCGGTACGCCTGGACGCGGTCACGGACTCCGTCCATGGTCAGCCTGCCGCCGGAGTCTGTGACGTACACGCAGTGCGCGCCGTAACTCTCCATGAGCTTGGCCTGCTTGGCCAGTTCCGCCGGCGGAGCCATGTGGCTCATCATCAGGAAGCCTGCAACGTCCATCCCGATCTCGCGCGCGGTGGCGATGTGCTGGGCCGACACGTCAGCCTCGGTGCAGTGCGTCGCGATCCGCACCGACCGCACCCCCAAGTCGTGGGCGCGCTTGAGATCTTCGATCGTCCCGACGCCCGGCAACAGCAGCGTGGTCAGGCGTGCACGGGTGATGTGGGCAGACGCGGCCTCAATCCATTCCCAGTCGCTGTTGGAGCCGGGGCCGTAGTTGAGCGTGCTGCCCGCGAGGCCATCACCGTGCGCAACCTCGATCGCGTCGACTCCGGCCGCATCGAGGGCCGCGACGATACGGCCGACGTCCTGCGGACTGATGCGATGCCGGACAGCATGCATCCCGTCGCGCAGGGTGACGTCCTGAACGAACAGATTCACCTGGCTCATCGCGGGCTCTCCTCCTGCTGGGCGATCCGCTCGGCCACCTGGAGCCCGGCGGAGGTCATGATGTCGAGGTTTCCGGCGTAGGCAGGCAGGTAATGGGCCGCGCCCTCCACCTCGAGGAACACGGAAACACGGTGCGTGGGCCGGCTCTTGGAGTCGGGGGCGAGAAGGGTGTGCACCGGCTGGTCTTCGGGAACCGGGTCGATCTGCACCGCCTGCTTGAGCCGGTAGCCGGGTACGTAGGCGGCGACGTCGCCGACCATCTTGGCGACTGAAGAGCGGATGCGTTCGTGGCTGGCTGCATCCTCGGCATCCACCAGGCAGAAGACGGTGTCGCGCATGATGAGGGGCGGCTCGGCCGGGTTGAGGATGATGACGGCCTTGCCGCGCTCTGCGCCGGCGACGGCCTGGATGGCGTGCGAGGTCGTCTCAGTGAACTCGTCGATGTTGGCGCGCGTACCCGGGCCGGCCGAGCGTGACGCGATCGAGGCGACGATCTCCGCGTACGCCACCGGAACCACTCGGGAGACGGCCGCCACAATCGGGATGGTGGCCTGGCCTCCGCACGTCACCATGTTCACGTTCGGGGCGTCGATGTATTCGTCGAGATTGACCGCGGGCACGACGAACGGGCCAATCGCGGCCGGCGTGAGGTCGATCAGTCGCTTTCCGAGCGGAGCCAGCTTGGCATGGTTGTCGACGTGTGCCTTGGCAGAGGTCGCATCGAAGATGATCTTGATGTCCGAGAAGCCGGGCATGGCCATCAGGCCTTCGACGCCCTCGTGAGTGGTGGGAACCTTGAGGCGGGCGGCGCGCGCCAGCCCGTCGGAGGCCGGATCAATCCCGACCATCGCCCCCATCTCCAGGTGCTTGGAATGACGGATCACCTTGATCATCAGATCTGTCCCGATGTTTCCGGAACCGATGATCGCAACCTTCGTCTTCTGCGTGTCAGTCACTGGCTTACCTCCTGCTGCGGGCCGGTGATCCCATCGGTGAACGTGGCGGACACGGTTCCGAGCGATTTGATGGTCGCCTTCACTGCCGAGCCGGGTCGCACCATGGCGAGCGGGCCGAGGGATCCGGAGAGGATGACCTGGCCGGCGGTCAGCGGGTCGCCGAACTCGCGCGCCCGCTTGGCCAGCCACGCGAGGGCGTTGAGAGGATCACCCAGGCACGCGGCGCCGTCCCCCGAGGACACCAACCCGTCATCGACCTTCAGCCCCATGATCACGTCGACTGGCTCAAATTCCTCCAGCGTGCGTCGCTGGGTTCCCAGTACGTAAAGGCCACTGGAGGCGTTGTCGGCGACGGTGTCGGCAAAGGAGATGTCCCAGTCGGTGATCCGGCTGTCGACGATCTCGAGAGCCGGCACGGCGTAAGCGACAGCCGCTCGGCACTGGGCGACGTCCAGGGGGCCGTCCGTCAGATCGGCCTCCAGTACGAAAGCCACTTCGGCCTCAACCCTCGGCTGCAGCAACCGGTCCATCGGTATTACGTCACCATCGCTGTACTGCATGTCGGCATAGAGCACCCCGAAATCGGGTTGGTCTACACCGAGTTGGGCCTGTACGGCCTTGGAGGTGGCCCCGATCTTGCGGCCGACTGTGGCCGTGTCGTGGGCGCGGAGCCGATTGAACATCTGCTGGATTCGGTACGCGGCGGCGATGTCGTCCGGACCGATCAGGTCGCGGACCGGCGCGCAGGTCACGCCGGTCGACGCGGCTGTGGCCAGCCGGTCGGCAGCCTCAGCGATCACTGAGTCCGATACTGGCGACCGCTTCGCGCCGAGAGCTTGCTCAGGCGACATGCATAACTCCTTCGTTCGTCCTCCCAGTGCACATGCCGATCTGTCCTTACTGCCACGACTGTGGTCCACTGGGTGGACCGGAAAGCCAAGAGGTGCCGATGCCCGACATACGCCCCGACGACGACCGCTCCGTGCTGGGCAGGACGATGCGCATCCTGCAGTCTTTTCGCGCCGAGGACCGAGGCGTGGGACTGTCCGAGCTGACGCGCCGGACGGGACTGCCCAAGGCGACTGTCCACCGCATCGCCCAGGATCTGGTGGTGGCCAGAATGCTCGCCGCCACGGAACGGGGCTATCGCCTGGGCCGGGGACTGTTCGAACTGGGCATGCTGGCTGCCCCCGAGCGAAGCCTCATCGAGGTGGCCATCCCGTTCATGCAGGACCTGCTCCTGCGCACTCAGGAGACCGTTCACCTGGGGATCCTCGAAGGCACCGAGGTTGTGTACATCTCGAAGATCGGCGGTCACCGACAGGCGCCCACGCCCACGCGCCTCGGCGGGCGGATGCCGCTCTACTGCACCGCCATCGGCAAGGCGCTATTGGCCCACGCCCCTCAGCACATTGTCGACGAGGCGCTGTCCGGGCCGCTCGATCGACGGACCCCCCGCACAGTGGTGGCGCCGGGCCTTCTTCGTAGGCAGTTGGAACAGGTCGTCGGGCAGGGCGTGGCCTATGAGTACGAGGAGTCCGTGCCCGGCATCGCATGCATCGCTGCTGCGGTCCTGGATGCCAACGACCGGCCGCTCGCCGCCATTTCTGTCACTGGGCCGTCAACGAGGTTCCGGCCGGACAAGCACTCGACGTCAGTTCGGGCGGCTGCGGCGGGAACGGCCTCGATCCTGGCTCGCCGCAGATTGACCGCTCTACCCGAATAATGAGAGCGGCCACCGCACTGCGCCTGTCGAGGAGGCGAAGCGCAGCGGCGGCCCGCACGCACACCAGAGCGATGGCCCTCCGGTCAGCGCTCCATCCGCGTTCCTGGCGTCACGAGCGATGACCACTGGACAGGCTGGCGCGACAATTCGCGATATGCCGCCATCCAGGAGGCACGGCCCTCCTCGAGGTGAACCCGCATGGCCTCCTCTGCAGCCTCCGGGTCTCGCGCCCGGAGCGCCTTGAGCAGGTTGCGGTGGGCCTCAAGTGCCAGCACCCGGTGACCGTGCGTGAAGTCGCCGGCGACCACTCCGAACGCCACGCCGTCGGCTACCGATTCAAGCGCTGCGCAGAACAGCTCGAGCAACGGGCTGTTGGCCGCCGATGCGATCAGTTCATGGAACCTGAAGTTCTCCTCACGGAACAGCTGACGGTCGTCGATGTCGGAGCCCATCCGGTCATTGGAGGCCGCCATGGCCGCCAACGTCTCGTCGTCCACGTTCTCTGCCGCCATACGCGCCAGCCTGGGCTCGAGCGCCTGCCGGGCCGCGAAGACTTCGGAGAACGGCACGCCTTCGAACTGCATCAGCAGAGTCAGCGCTTCCCCGAGGTCCGAGGCCCGCGGGCGCCGGACGACAGGGCCTCCGTCCCGCCCGGGTCGGACGGTGAGAACACCTCGGCTCTCCAACAGTCGCAGCGCCTCCCGCAGCGTGCTGCGGCCGACGCCATAAGCCTCAAGCATCTCGCGCTCGGTGGGAAGCCTGGTCCCCTCAGGCAGTCGCTCGGACACGATCTGCTTGGTAATCTCGCGCGCCACGATCTCGGACTGCTTCATCGGTCTCTGTACGGGACCGGCCACAATGATTCCCCTTCCCACTGATTCAGTTCATCTTACTCTGACACCTGTGATCACCAATGGCAGGTATTCAGTCCGGGCGGTATAGGGCGCGGAGCCCGTTGACTCTGGATCTGTCCGGGAATCCGATCCTCCCAACCCTTGCCAGAGCGCGAAACCCTTCTTAATATGATCAGCAATGAACGTTCAGGTCACCTGAACGTCAGCTGTCGCAGCCAGGCCCGGCACCCGTCGCTCCGCCCTCCTCCGAAGCGGCGTCGAGGCATCACTGAAGGAAGGCATCCCCATGAAGGCAGTCCCGCTCAACGGCAACATCGGCGTCGAGCTCCAGGATCTGGACATGTCGAAGCCCTTCAACACGGAGGAGGTCACAGTCCTGCGCCACGCCTTCGACACCGGCGGCGTTCTGCTCGTCCGCGGCCAAAAGCTCGCCGACGAGGACCAGGACCGGTTCGTGACCACCCTGGGCGACCTGCACACATTCCGCTGGGGCACCACCGTCGAATACCTCTCCAACGTCCTCAAGGACAACCCGAGCCTCGCCGGCAGCCGCCGTCTGCTCTTCCACAACGACGGCGCCTACCGCGAGGACGTCGCAGCCGGCACCTGCCTGTACGCCCAGGACGTCTCGCCGACCTCGCCGCCCACCGCCTTCGCCAACACCGTGCGCGCCTACGAGAACCTGCCTGAGGACATCAAGGCCAAGATCGAGAACCTGCACGCGTACAACATGTTCGACCCCAACGACAAGGATGCCGAGCAGAAGCGGATGCGGCTGTCCGACTACCCCGAGGGCTCCGACCTGTCGGACATCCAGGCCACAGAGCACTCGATTGTGATCACCATCCCGCACACCGGCAAGAAGGCCCTTTTCGTCAACGAGTTCAACACCAGCCACATCGCTGAGTACGGCCCGAACTCCGAAGAGGGGGAGGAACTGCTGCAGACGCTCTTCGCTGCGCTGTACGACGAGTCCAACACCTACACCCACCACTACGAGGTCGACGACCTCGTACTGTTCAACAACCGGACCGTTCAGCACGCCCGCACCGGCCAGATCGACCACAACCCCCGCACCCTGCGCCGACTCGTCCTTAAGAACCTCAACTGGTGAGTTCTTCCCCGCCATGGCCCCGCGACAGGCAGCGCCGCGGGTCCGGACGGCTTCTCGACCATGGCGAAGAACATCGGGAGCTGCACCACCGTGCCGCATTTGATGCGCCGGCCATGGGTGCGGAGCAGGATGCGGCGGCACTCGCGGCAGCGATCCGCGACGCGGCAGGACAACTTATCCGGCGCGTCCGCCAGGAGAGCGGAACGACCCTGACCTGGTCCCAAAGCGCCCTGCTGAGCGGCCTGGCCCGACACGGACAGGCCACCGCCAGCGAACTGGCCGCCGACAACGGCCTACGCCCCCAGACCGTCTGGTCCAGCCTCATCACCCTCGAACAACGCGGCCTCGTCACCCGCGAGCGCGATGCCACCGACCGACGCAACGTCCACGTGTCCCTCACCGACAAGGGCCGCGCAGAACTCGCCGCAGACCGCACCGCCCGCGAGAACTGGATCGCAAGGGTGCTGGAGGACGAGTTCACATCTGAGGAGCGAGCCCGGATTGCCGGTGCCGTGCCCTTGATCGTTCGGCTCGCCCGCTTCGAAGAACCACAACAGGAGTCCCCCGCAGCCTTCTGACACCTCGGAGGGGCTTGTCTCCCGCTCTTCCCTATTCAGGTGAATATATGCATAGTAGTCATGTTTCGGAGTTTGGCTTTCGTCCCCTGGAGTCAAAGATGCTTGTGTCCCGCCTCGGTTACATCACCTTGAACGTCGACGACCTGGCGGCCGCGGTTGAACTCTTCGAGGGCCCTGGCCAGTTGCAGCTCAACGGCCGCTCAGAGAACCGGGCATTCCTCGGCGGCGCCGGCGAGCACCACTGGGTGGAGCTACGTCGGGATCCTTTGCGGCCCACGGGACTGCTGAAGATGGCCTTCGAACTCGACAAGGCGGCCGTCTTCGAGGACGTCGAAAAAGCCCTGGCCAGCGCGGAGGTGAACTTCGAACGCTTGAGGAACTTCCGGGAAGACTTCGTGCGGGAAGCCGTCCGGTTCGTCGACATGGACGGTACCGAGGTCGAGATCTTCCGCGGTATGGCCGGCATCGCAGGCGGTCAGCAGCCGAAATGGGCGCAGCTGGAACGCCTTCTGCACGTCGCCGTCTCGGCCTCGGACTTCGATGCAGCCCTGGCCTTCTACAGCGATGTCCTGGGTTTTGGGGTCTCGGACTTCATCGAGGACACCACGGCCTTCCTGCACGCGTCCGACGGCGCCCACCACTCGCTGGTCCTACAGCGGCGTCCCGGCGCGGCGCGCGTGGTGAACCACGTGTGTTTCCAGACGCAGACCTTCGACGATGTGATGCGCGCCCGTGCCCTGGTCCGCCGTGCCGGGCTGGAGCTGCGGGACGACCTCATCCGGCATGAGACGTCTGGGTCGATCGGCTTCTATTTCGAGGGGCTGCCGGAAGGGCTGGGAGTGGAGTTCTGCTTCGAGCACGGGACAGTCGACCCGGCAACGCACATCCCCAGGACGTTCGTGCGCACGATCCGGGCGAAGGACGTCTATGAGCCTCCGGCGGGGTACTGAATGAACAGCGGCCAAGTGACTGCTCACGCGTCGGCGCCCCCGGATGGGAACGTGCGGGGCCCACTCGACGGGTTGCGCGTTCTCGACCTGACCGGCACGATGTCGGGGCCCTTCTGCACACTGCTGCTGGCTCAACTCGGCGCCCGGGTCGACAAGGTCGAGCCTGCCGCCGGTGACGTCGTCCGGCATCTGACCCCTGGTCGGACGCCCGCGATGTCCCCGATCTTCCTGGCCCTCAACGCCGGCAAGCGCTCGATAGTGCTCGACTTCTCCCAGGAATCCGACCGCGAACTGCTGATGGGTTCCCTGCCGCATTACGACGTGGTCGTGCACAACATGCGGCCGCAGGCGGCAGAGCGGCTGGGACTCACGGCGGAGAAGCTGTCCGAGGTCGGCTCCGAAGCGCTGTTGTGCGAACTGGTCGGGTTCGGGCCAGGCCCCTACGAGAGCCGGCCGGCCTACGACGACACGATCCAGGCGGCATCCGGTATGGCGTGGGTGCAGGGCAACGGGGGCGAACCGGCGTACGTCCGCACCGCTGTGGCCGACAAGACGGCCGGCATGTACGCCGCACTCGCGATCTGCGCGGAGCTGGCATCCCGAGCGAGAGGCGGGCAGTGCCGCACGGTCAAGATCCCCATGTTCGAAACCATGGTGGCCTTCGCCACCGTCGAGCAGCTCGGTGGTCTCACCTACCGACCGGCTACCGGCCCCGCTCTGTACCCGAGGACCGCATCACCTCACCGCAGGCCCTTCCCCACCCGGGACGGCCACATCAGCCTGATGCTCTACACCGACCGGCACTGGGCGGCGTTCTTGCGCACAGTAGGCCGTGACGACCTCGTCACCGACCCCAAGTACGCCACGCTTTCCGGACGGACGGCGAACATCGACGATGTGTACGCCTTGGTGGCTGCAGCGCTTCGGCATCGGACCACAGCAGAGTGGCTCGAGATCCTCAACCGCATCGACGTGCCCCACGCTCCCGTACGGTCGTTCTCCGATCTGCTCGAGGACCCGCACTTGCTGTCGGCGGCGCTGTTCCGCGAGGAGGAGCATCCGACAGAGGGGGCGGTTCGGTCGGTCCGCGCCCCGTTCCTGTTCGACGGCAGGCATCCCTCGGACCTGGCACCGGCCCCCACTCTCGGCCAGGACTCCGACGACTTCCGGCGGGCCCATCAGCGAGCCGCAGACGGAACCCGCCACCAGCCCGACATCGACGCCGCTTCCCTGGATGGGACGGGTCCGACCAGCGCTCGAGCGGCCAGTACAACCGAGAGGGTTACATCATGAGCCTGAGCAACACGTGGCAACCCGAGACCTTCATCCAGCTCACCGAGTATCGCGAGGTGGAGGAGGTCCTGCGCCGAGGCCGGGATTTCGTCCTGAACGGCACGAAGGCCGAGTCCGATGAGTTCGTCCACGGCACTCTCGTCGCCATCGACGGGCGTGAGCATCTTCAGCGCAGGCGCGCACTGATGAAGATGCTCACCCCAACGCAGCCGTGGGGTGCCCAGGGGCATCTGTTGGACGAGGTCTTCGCCCACCACCTCGCTCATGTCAAGGAGACGGTGTCGCCGCGCGACGGAGCCTTCCACTTCGACCTCATCGATTTCTGCCGCCGCATCATCTGGCGTGTCACCGCAGCGTTCGTCGGCATCGACAACGTCGACAGCGACGAGCGGGTGGAGCGGTTTCTGGAGCTGGCCGCTCCCATCCTGGGCAGCCTCATGGTCGAGTACGCCCCCGAAGGGGAGCGCGACAAGATCATCACCCGGGCCCGTGAGGCCCGTGAACAGGTGCACGAGGAGATGTTCCTGCCCAGCATCGAACGGCGCAGAGCGCTTCTGCGTCGCGTGACCGAAGAGGGTGGGAGCATCGACGATCTCCCGGCCGACCTGCTCACCAGCATGCTCGCCGACGCCGGCGATGAGGAACCCGACCTCGAGCCCATCTTCCGGGAAGCGGTGGCCCTGCTGGCCGCCGCGGTGAACAATCCCGTCTCGCAAGCTGCCTGGGCGCTGGACGACATCCAGCCGTGGCTGGAGGCGCATCCCGAGGACCGGCCGCGCATCGGTGAGCGCGAGTTCTTGAACCTGGCGGTGAAGGAGACTCTCCGCTTGCACCGCTCGTCACGTCCCTACCTGGTCCGGATCGCTGTTTCCGACACGGTGCTGGAATCGACCGGCCGGTCCATTCCGGCTGGTTCGTGGGTCGCGAGCTGGCTGGGCGCCGCCAACCAGGATCGCACCGTCTTCGGCCAGGATGCCGATACCTACGACCCGTACCGCAAGCCGCTCGACCCCAAGGTGGCGCACTTCGGTGTGGCTTTCGGGGCCGGCCCGCACGTGTGTCTGGGCCGGCCGATGCTCTTGTGGGAGCAGGGCAGCGAGGAGGCCCAGGGCATCCAGACGAAGCTGCTGCGGCTCCTCCTGCAAAGCGGCTTCCGTAGGGATCGCAAGGGCATCCAGGAACTGGTGGGCGTGGAGGGCGGCCGACGCTTCGAGCGGTACGACGTCGTCGTACCGGTAGAGGCGTCGAAGAGCTGAAAGCAGCGGTGGCTGCCCCGTGATGTGCGTCCGCGGCTCTGCCACAGAACTGCCTGAGGAGGGTCCGAAGCCGGCGCCTTCCGTGAGTACACCGTCTGTGGTGCGAGCCAGCGGTTCTTGCCGTCTCAAAGAATCGCTGGCTCGCACCGCAGTGGCTTACAGGCAGCCACCGATTCCATCCAAATGAGCTGGCCGGGCACGGTCGGGCTCTCCCCCGTACAACTACTTGGGGCTTAACTCGATTGGGTCGTGGTTCCCTTCGTCATCCGCTCAGCAGCGCGGTCAGCGGCCTTAGCCCCTCCAGCTTGGGCAGATCTGCGGTGAGAGCAATCAGAGCGTCGGCCTGCTGTGGGTCAAGAACGTCTTCGACGTTGCTGCGGAACTTCGCCAGGACCTGTTCGGCGCTGGCAGGGTTGACGGTGTGCCCCGGGAAGCCGCGTTCGTAGTGCTGGTACTCCGTACCGTCCAGAAGCGTGATCGTGACGTCGCTACTGAAGATCGGATCCCCCTCAGGGACGGGCATCAGGTACGGCGTGACGAGGTCAGCCACCGCCGCGATCCCCGGATCGGTGTAACTGGAGCGGTCAAAGTAGTCGGCGACACGGTTGCTGCGACGCACCAGGCGGAGCGCGATGCTGTACGCCAGACTGAACTGCGCGGAGATCGCGTCATGCGGATGCACGATGGACGCCCCGTGCCCGAAGGAGAGTTCGTCAAGGCCGACACGGATCGCCCTCACATCACGCCAGTCGATGTCGTGGTCATCGACGAGCCGTGCGACTGCCGCTATTGGTGAATGGATCGTGCCCACGGCGGGGAAGAGCCGGAACATTGTGTCGCGGATCTGCCACTTGCCCCAGCTCTCTTCAAGCCGGGCTACCGAGGTCTCGTGTGCGAAAACCGCGAAGAGGCCACGGTGGCCCTCGAAGATGGTTGCCGGGCCGGTGTATCCCGCCTGTGCAAGCAGGGCGGCCTCGCTGCCGAGCCGCGCCGCGGATCCCGCGTGCAGCCGCTTGACCTCGCCACCGCTGCGGTCGTACTCCATGGTTCCGCCGGCGTCACTTCCGGCGATGCCGAAGGCGTTACACAGCTGGGCCGCGTCCAGCCCGAGGAGGCGACCCGCCGTCGCTGCGGCACCGTAGACACCAAGAACCTTCGAGATATGCCACCCGGCATCCTGCATGCCCGGCATGGCCACCGCGCCGAGCAAGGACATGACCTGCTGGCCGGCCACGATCGCGGTCACGATGTCGCGCCCCATGCTGCCGTGTTGCTCGCCGAACGCGAACGCGGTCGAGATGACGGTCGATGTGGCGTGCGCGGCGCGCATGTGAGCGTCGTCGAACTCACAACTGTGGCCCATCGTCCCGTTGACGTACGCGGCGTGAGGAGCGGTCGTGCGCCATGCTGCACCGGTCACAGTGCAGTCGGGTGCTCCGGCAAGCCGTTCGGCCACCGCACGGACGGGTGCAACGTTCGGCAGCGTCGAGCCGCGGATTTGCAGGCCGAGTTGGTCGAGGACGAGTCGGCAGGCGATCTCGACAACGTCCTGCGGCATTTCGTCGAACGTCAGATTGACTACCCACTCGGCGAGTCGGGTGGCGATCGTCGACGTGGAGGCATGCTCTATGGAACTAGGCATTGGGCCAGGGGCTTTCGTTGGGAACGGATTGAACAGGCTGCGCAAGCAGGTCTACCGGCCGAGCTTTGCGATCGTGCCCAGCAGTAACCGCTACAGGCTGGCCTGTAGCGGTCAGCTTTCCGCGGCGCCGAGGAGAATCTGGATGCTCTTCGTACGCGACATCTCGCGGTAGCCGTCGATTCCGTTGACTCTGCCGTAGCCGCTGTGGCCGTAACCTCCGAATGGGAAAGCTGCGTCACCGCGGCGATAGTGGTTCACCCAGACGGTCCCCGCCTTCAGCGCGCGAGACACGCGGTGCGCCCGGTTGAGGTCCCGGGTCCACACGCCGGCCGCCAGGCCGTACGGTGTCGCGTTGTTGAGCCTGATCGCCTCTTCCTCGGTGTCGAAGGGCACCACAGACAGGACTGGTCCGAAGATCTCTTCGGAGAAGATGGCCATCTCCGGTGTGACGTCGGTGAAGACCACCGGCGGGAAGAAGAAGGTGCCCTCTTCCGCCCGCGTGCGTCCGCCCGTCCTCAGCGTCGCCCCGTCAGCAAGTCCACGATCAACGAAAGACTGCACTCGCTGTACCTGGTCGCTCGTGCACAGGGGCCCCATGTCCGTATCGGGCTGGGAGGGGTCTCCAAGGCGCAGGTCGGCCAACTGCTTCACGATGCGCTTGACCACTTCGTCGTGAATGGAGCGATGGACCAGCACACGCGTGCCGGCAACGCAGCTCTGCCCACCGGCGCTTGTGAAACCAGCCGCCACGGCAGCAGCCGCCTGCTCGACGTCGGCATCCGGGAACACCAGGTTGGCAGACTTTCCACCAAGCTCCATGACCGCCGGAACAAGACGCCGGGCGGCCTGTGCGGCAACGATCCGGCCCGCCTCGGGGCCGCCCGTCAGGGTCAGTTTGTCCACGCCCGGGTGCTCACACAACGCCTGGCCCACGATCGGGCCCAGGCCCGTTACGACATTGATCACACCTGCCGGGAATCCGACCTCATGAACGACTCGCGCGAACTCGAGCAATGAACACGGCGCAAGTTCGGAGGGCTTGACGACGATCGTGTTCCCAGCCGCCAGCGCCATGCTTGCCATCTGGGCCAGCAAAACGCCAGGCGTGTTCCAGGGCGTCTGAATGCCGACCACGCCGTAGGGCTCACGTTCAGTCAGACTGAGCACTGCGGGGTCGTTGCCATAGGGGACCTGACCGGCCGCCGTTTCGGCCACGGCCGCGGCATAGCGATACCAGCCGGGGACGGCCCGGTTCATGGCCAGCTCTTCGTTGATGACCTTGCCGTTGTCGCGGCTTTCGATCTCGGCGATCGCGTCAGCCTGAACCGCCAGGGCGTCGGCGAGGCGCGTCAGCAGCTTCGCGCGCACCTTCGGGTTGCGGCTCCACCCGGGGTCGGCGGACGCCCGCACAGCAGCGGAGACTGCTGCGTCTACATCGTCGGCCGTTCCAGCGGGTACGGTGGCCCACGCTTCGCGGGTGTAGGGGTTGATCGACTCGATGACTTCCCCTGATGCTGAGGATCGCCATGCGCCGTCCACGTACATCTCGAAGTTCTTGATCACCGCGCGTCCCTTCGCCTTCGAGGCGGACCATAAACTATGTGCATAGTAGCAAGAATATCTGGATGAAGGACAGTGGTACCGACGAGGCAGGCGCGGGCACCGAGGCGGGTGGCGATGCTCGGCCTTCGGAGAGGGGCACCGGGCACGGGGCTGATGACCCCACCGTGCCCGAGGAAGTCACCATGCGCCCACGGTGGTCGGAGTCAGCGGATCACCGGGCGAAGGCCGGTCCCATGACATGAGAAGGCAGCCATGGTCCGACGTGGCGGTCCGCGACGGGCCTGACGATTGCACGCACTTGTCGGCCGGGAACATCTCGCTGCTCGGCGGTCAGACCCGGGCGGCGGCTCCGCCCTTCGTGACGGTGGGGCCGAACTGCCGCACCTGAGGGATGGTGGTGACCATGTGGGCGACGACCCGTTCACTGAGGCATACGTATCGGTGAGGGACATCGCCGGGAAACCTGACGAAGTCGCCGGCCGCCAGGTCGACCGGCTCGTTCAGCGGACCCGTGCGGAGCTTGCCGGTCACGACGTAGAGATGATGCAGGGTGCCCGCCGCGTGCGGCTGCACCGGCTCAGGATCCTTGTCCCCACGCACCAGGCGGAGGACGAGGGTGCGGACGTAGCCCGAGCCGTAGGTCTCGTCGAGGATGCGTTCAGTCCAGTTGGCCGCGTGCCGCCACTCGCCCTCGGCCTGGCGCTGCAGGTAGACAGGGGTCCCCCACTCGGTCAGGAGCCGGCGCGCGGGTACGTCCAGCGCGACCCCGAGCAGGGACAATGTCTCCACGGTCGGATTGCCCAGGCCTTGCTCGATCTTCGACAGGGTCTGTTTGGACAGCCCGGAGCGCCGGGCGAGCTCCCCCAGGGACATGGCCCGCTCCAGCCGGAAGCGGCGCACATTGCGCGCGACGAGGTCGTTCTCGTGATCAAGGGTGTCACTTTTAATGTACATCCCGTCATTATTGACGAACGGCCGCCGGTTCCCCATGCTGTCACGTGAAGATTGACAAAGCGTTCATCAAAAGTGACACCGTTGCACGAAGCCGAGGTGAACAAGATGACCAGCGCCTTCGACGTCCCTCTGCGCGACGACCGGGCCGCCGTGGACAAGGCCATCAGTCTTCTCGTCGCCCTGGGCGACAGAACCAACGCCGGCGCAGGAGTCAGCGAGCTGGCCCGCCGGTCACGGCTGAGCAAGTCCACCGCCCACCGTGTGCTGGGCATGCTGGAACGCAACGGCGTCGTGGAACGTGTGGGCACCGGCTACCGGCTCGGCGAGCGCCTGCACGATCTCGGCCGAGCCGTGTACGCACCGGGCTCCGAGACCGCCCGCGACCTGCTGCTGCCCTATCTGGCCGACCTGTACGAGACGACCAGGGAGACAGTGCACTTGTCGGTCCTGCACGGCTCGTTCGTCGTCTACCTGGCCAAGCTCTACGGCCACCGCAGCGGGCCGGTGCCATCCCGTATCGGCGGGCGGGCG
>NZ_FMDK01000026.1 GCF_900091995.1 Streptomyces sp. MnatMP-M17 | reverse complement strand
GGGTGGAGGCGCCGATGCCCGGGACGGGCGGGCTGGGCGTGACGCTCACGGCGGAGGCGGTCGCATCGGCCGAGGACGCCCTGAACGCCTCTGGAGACGGCATGGGAGGCCCGGTGCCGGCGGTGGTGGCGCCATGATCAGGGACCGGGGCGCGGCGACGGTATGGGCGGCCATGGCGGCCACCACGATGTGCGTGGTGTTCGCGGTGGTGCTGGCCATGGGACAGGCGGTCGTCGCCCGTCACCGGGCGGCTGCGGCGGCGGATCTGGCGGCCCTCGCCGCGGTGGACCACGCGCTGCTGGGACAGGCGGACGCCTGCCGCCGGGCGGCCGATGTGGCGTCGGCACAGGGTGCGGAGGTGGTCAGGTGCGGGCTGAGCGGCGGCATCGCGGATGTGACGGCCCGGGCGCCCTTCGGACCGTACACCCCGACGGTCAGGGCCCGCGCGGGCCCGCCGCTCGCGACGCCTCCGCCCGGAAGCGTGAAGGCCGGGGCCTTGAGATGACGGCTGACGGCTGTGAGAGGGCCTAGTCCATGGCGGGCGCGACCGACTCGGCCGCTGCGGCCCCTGAGACCGCCTGAGCAGCCGGAGTCCCTGGGTTTGCCGGGGCCGCTGGGTTTGCCGGGGCCTGTGGGGCGGAGCTGAGCAGTTCGGTCAGGAGTCGTACGGCGCCGCGCTTGTGCAGGGGATCGTTGCCGTTGCCGCACTTGGGGGACTGGATGCAGGACGGACAGCCGGCGTCGCACTCGCAGGAGGCGATTGCCTCGCGGGTGGCCGAGAGCCACTCCCGGGCCGTCCGGAAGGCCCGTTCCGCGAAGCCCGCGCCGCCGGGATGGCCGTCGTACACGAAGACCGTCGGCAGCAGGGTGTCCGGGTGGAGCGGTACGGACACTCCGCCGATGTCCCAGCGGTCGCAGGTGGCGAAGAGCGGGAGCATTCCGATCGAGGCGTGCTCGGCCGCGTGGAGCGCGCCTCCGAGCTGCTCCGGATTGACCCGTGCCCGGTCGAGCTGGTCTTCGGTGACCGTCCACCACACGGCCCGGGTGCGGAGCGTCCGTGGCGGCAGATCGAGCTTGCTCTCGCCGAGCACCTCGCCGGTGATGAGCCTGCGGCGCAGAAAGGAGACGACCTGGTTGGTGACCTCGACGGAGCCGTAGCAGAGGCGTCCGTCGCCCCAAGGGATTTCGGTGTCGGTTTCGAGTACGGAGATGGCGGTGGTGTCGCGGGCGGTGGTGGAGTATGGCGGGGCGGCCTCCTCGACCAGGGCGACCGAGTCGGCCAGATCGAGCCGCTTCACCAGATAGGTCCGGCCCTGGTGGAGATGGACGGCTCCCTCGTGGACCGAGGTGTGGGAGGCGGCCTCGTCGACCGTGCCCAGCAGTCTGCCGGTAGCGGCTTCGACGATCTGGACGGGACGGCCGCCCGTGCCCCGGATGTCGGCGAGGTCGGCGGCCCGCTCCCGGCGGGTCCAGTACCAGCCGGAGGCACGGCGGCGCAGCAGGCCGGCGGTTTCGAGCTGCGGCAGCAGTTCGGGGACGGCGGGGCCGAAGAGCGTCAGATCGTCCTCGGTGAGCGGGAGTTCGGCGGCGGCGGCGCAGAGATGGGGGGCGAGGACATACGGATTGTCCGGATCGAGGACGGTGGATTCGACGGGCTGCTGGAAGAGCGCCTCGGAGTGGTGGACGAGGAATGTGTCCAGCGGATCGTCCCGGGCGACGAGGACGGCCAGCGCTCCCTGCCCGGAGCGGCCCGCGCGGCCCGCCTGCTGCCAGAGCGAGGCGCGGGTGCCCGGATAACCGGCGATGAGGACGGCGTCCAGGCCCGAGACATCGATGCCCAGCTCCAGGGCGGTGGTGGCGGCGAGGCCGAGAAGCTCGCCGGAGTGCAGCGCGTTCTCCAGGGCGCGGCGCTCCTCGGGGAGATAGCCGCCGCGGTAGGCGGCGACCCGGCGGGCCAGGGAGCGGTCCACCTCGGCCAGACGTTCCTGGGCGATCACGGCGATGAGCTCGGCGCCCCGACGGGAGCGTACGAAGGCGACCGTACGGACGCCCTGGACGGTCAGGTCGGTGAGGAGGTCGGCGGTCTCCGCCGTGGCCGTACGGCGGACGGGAGCGCCCTTCTCGCCGTGGAGTTCGGTGAGCGGCGGCTCCCAGAGGGCGAAGACGAGTTCGCCGCGCGGTGAGGCGTCGTCGGCGACCTCCCGGACGGTCAGCCCGGTGAGCCGGCCGGCGGCCACGGCGGGTTCGGCGGCGGTGGCCGAGGCGAGCAGAAAGACCGGATTCGCTCCGTAGCGGGCGCATACGCGGCGAAGCCGGCGCAGTACCTGGGCCACATGCGAGCCGAAGACGCCGCGGTAGGTGTGGCACTCGTCGATGACGACATAGCGCAGGGAGCGCAGAAAGGAGGACCAGCGCGGGTGGGACGGGAGTATGCCCCGGTGCAGCATGTCCGGGTTGGTCAGCACGTAGTTGGCGTACTGCCGGACCCATTCACGCTCTTCGACAGGCGTGTCGCCGTCGTAGACGGCTGGGCGTACGCGGTTGCCGAGCGGTTCCGCGAGCGCTCTGACGGCGCGCCGCTGGTCGGCGGCGAGCGCCTTGGTCGGGGCGAGATAGAGCGAGGTCGTGCCCCGGCCGTTGGCGGCCTCGGAGCCGTCGAGGAGCGTGGACAGCACGGGAGCGAGATAGGCGAGGGACTTGCCGGAGGCGGTACCGGTGGCGATGACGACCGATTCGCCGTCCAGGGCGTGCTCGGCGGCGGCTGCCTGGTGGGCCCACGGATGGTCGATCCCGGCCTGCTGAATGGCGTTGATCACTTCTGGTCTGATGCGATCCGGCCAGACGGCATGACGGCCCGCCCGCGGGGGCAGGTGCTCCGTATGGGTGATGCGCGCAGCCCGGCCCGCTCCCGCGGTGAGCCGGTCGAGGACCGTACCGGGAGAAGGGCGCTCGGCCCCGGTCTCGGGGGGCCCGCTGGGGCTGGGATTCCTGGCCATCGGCATCGAGTGTGTCACTGGTGTGACGGACAATGGGCTCAAGGCGTCGTGCGCGACTGCTGGTAAGTGATTGAATGCCATCGCGGCTGGCGATACGTCCCCTGGCTCCGTCGGGGAGACCCGAGGGGCGACCGCTCGATAGCAAGGTGCTGGAGGATCCGTGGACCTGTCCCTGTCGACTCGCAATGTGTCCGGCCCTGGTGGCGACCGTACGGTCGTCGAGGTCGGTGGCGAGATTGATGTGTATACCGCGCCCAAGCTGCGCGAGCAGTTGGTCGAGTTGGTGAACGACGGCAGCTACCACCTGGTTGTCGACATGGAGGGCGTGGACTTCCTGGACTCGACCGGTCTCGGCGTGCTCGTGGGTGGCCTGAAGCGAGTGCGCGCCCATGAGGGCTCGCTGCGTCTGGTCTGCAACCAGGAGCGCATTCTCAAGATCTTCCGGATCACCGGCCTCACCAAGGTGTTCCCGATCCACACCACGGTCGACGAGGCCGTGGCGGCCACCGACTGAGGTCGGCCACAGCCTTCCGGAAGAGGGCAGAGGCACCGGGCGTTCCGCCCGGATGCCCTCGCTCGTGAGTTCGCACGCTCGTACGTTCGAGGGGGATCGCATGGCCACCGTTGAACTGCGCTTCAGCGCCCAGCCCGAACACGTCAGGACGGCCCGTCTGGTGGCGGCCGCCGTGGCGCGCCGGGCCGGAGTCGACGAAGCAGTGTTGGACGAGGTCAGACTCGCGGTCGGTGAAGCATGCAGCCGGGCGGTAGGGCTGCACCGCAGCCATGGCATCACCGCCCCGGTGAGAGTGGTGCTGACCGAGGAGGAGAAGAACTTCTCCATCGAGGTCGGCGACGGCGTCACCGGCACGGGCGGCGGTGCCGGTACCGGTGGTGGTACGGCCTCCGACTCGCCCGAGAGCGCTTCCTCGGGCGATCTGTACGACGGCGACGCCGAGGGCGAGGACGAGATGGGGCTCGCGGTCATCAGCGGGCTCGTCGACGATGTGGAAGTCACCACGGGAGACGACGGCGGTGTCATCCGGATGAGCTGGCCGACGGCGTCGGCTGTCACGATGCCCTGATCGAGCCAGGATGCCCTGATCGAACTGGTCGCGATGCCTTGATCGAATCGCGGCGGTGTGCTGATCGGACTGCCGGGATGCCCTGATCAGATCTCCCCATTGCCCTGCCTTGAAAGGCCCTGCTGAGCAGGGCCTTTCTTATTTCACCGAAGATCGTCGATCATTTTATCAATGTGTCTATCCCATTACCTATTTTCGGTGCGATCATTTGTGTGCGGATAAGTCAAGGTCGATTACATGTGGCGTGCTCTGTTTTGATCAGGTCCTGCTCCCTACAATCCGTCCATCTTGAACGCTGAGCGTCAAGGAGGACGAATGGCGGGGCACTTCCATCCACAACTGTCCGAACACCCCACTTCTCTCGCAGCCGCGATACTCACGGACGACAATCGGCTCATCGTGATCGTCATCGCGGTGGTCGCGCTGGCGGCTCTGTTCGTCGCCCAGCTCCTGGTGCGTCAGGTCCTGTCGGCGGGCGAGGGCACGGATTCGATGAAAGAGATCGCGGCGGCCGTCCAGGAAGGCGCGAATGCCTATCTGGCCCGGCAGTTGCGTACCCTCGGCGTCTTCGCCGTCGTGGTGTTCTTCCTGCTGATGCTGCTGCCGGCCGACAACTGGTCACAGCGCGCGGGACGTTCGCTGTTCTTCCTGGTGGGCGCGCTTTTCTCGGCGACCACCGGTTACATCGGCATGCGACTTGCCGTACGCAGCAATGTGCGGGTCGCCGCGGCGGCGCGCGAGGCGACACCGGCGGAGGGCGAGCCGGAAAAAGATCTCACGGCCGTTTCCCACAAGGCCATGAAGATCGCATTCCGTACGGGCGGTGTGGTCGGGATGTTCACGGTGGGCCTCGGCCTGCTCGGCGCCTCCTGTGTGGTCCTCGTCTATGCCGCCGACGCGCCCAAGGTGCTGGAGGGCTTCGGACTCGGCGCCGCGCTGATCGCGATGTTCATGCGTGTCGGCGGCGGGATCTTCACCAAGGCCGCCGACGTCGGAGCCGACCTGGTCGGCAAGGTGGAGCAGGGCATTCCCGAGGACGATCCGCGCAATGCCGCGACCATCGCGGACAACGTGGGCGACAACGTCGGGGACTGCGCGGGCATGGCCGCGGACCTGTTCGAGTCGTACGCCGTGACGCTGGTCGCCGCGCTCATCCTCGGCAAGGCGGCGTTCGGGGACTTCGGGCTCGCCTTCCCGCTGATCGTTCCCGCGATCGGAGTGGTCACGGCGATGATCGGCATCTTCGCCGTGGCTCCGCGCCGCGCCGACCGCAGCGGTATGAGCGCCATCAACCGCGGCTTCTTCATCTCCGCGGTGATCTCGCTCGCCCTGGTGGCCGTGGCGGTCTTCGTCTATCTGCCGTCCTCGTACGCCGGACTGGACGGAGTGGACGACCAGGAGATCCTCACGCACAGCGGCGATCCGCGTGTGCTGGCGCTGGTCGCGGTCGCCATCGGTATCGTGCTCGCCGCCCTGATCCAGCAGCTCACGGGCTACTTCACCGAGACCACCAGGCGCCCGGTCAGGGACATCGGCAAGTCCGCCCTGACCGGTCCCGCCACCGTGGTGCTCGCGGGCATCGCCATCGGTCTGGAGTCCGCCGTCTACACCGCGCTGCTGATCGGGCTCGCGGTGTACGGGGCGTTCCTGCTCGGCGGTACGTCGATCATGCTCGCCCTCTTCGCGGTGGCGCTGGCCGGCACCGGGCTGCTCACCACCGTCGGCGTCATCGTCGCCATGGACACCTTCGGTCCGGTCTCCGACAACGCCCAGGGCATCGCCGAGATGTCCGGCGATGTCCAGGGCGCGGGAGCCCAGGTGCTCACCGACCTCGACGCCGTCGGCAACACCACGAAGGCCATCACGAAGGGCATCGCCATCGCCACGGCCGTACTCGCCGCGTCGGCGCTCTTCGGCTCGTACCGCGACGCCATCGCCACGGCCGTCGCCGATGTCGGGACCGTGGCCGACGGGCTGACGCTCAGTCTGGACATCTCCCAGCCCAACAATCTGGTGGGGCTGATCCTCGGTGCCGCGGTCGTCTTCCTCTTCTCCGGGCTGGCGATCAACGCGGTGTCGCGGTCGGCGGGTTCGGTGGTCTACGAGGTGCGACGGCAGTTCCGCGAGCATCCCGGGATCATGGACTACACCGAGAAGCCGGAGTACGGGCGCGTGGTCGACATCTGCACCAAGGACGCGCTGCGCGAGCTGGCCACGCCGGGACTGCTCGCCGTCCTCACGCCGATCGCGGTGGGCTTCTCGCTCGGCGTCGGGGCGCTCGGCTCGTTCCTGGCCGGTGCGATCGGCACCGGCACCCTGATGGCCGTCTTCCTGGCCAACTCCGGCGGTGCCTGGGACAACGCCAAGAAGCTGGTCGAGGACGGGCACCACGGCGGCAAGGGCAGCGACGCCCATGCCGCGACGGTGATCGGAGACACGGTCGGAGACCCGTTCAAGGACACGGCGGGCCCGGCCATCAACCCGCTGCTGAAGGTGATGAACCTGGTGGCGCTGCTCATCGCGCCCGCGGTGGTGCAGTTCAGCTACGGGAGCGACGCCAGCGCGGGCATCCGTGCCCTGGTGGCTGTGCTCGCGCTGGCCGTCATCATCGGGGCCGTGTACGTCTCCAAGCGGCGCTCGGTGACGGTGGACGGCGGTGACGGCAGCGGCGGTGACGGTTCCGGCGGCGGGACGGAGAAGTCGCCGGACCCGGCTGTGGCGTCATGACGGCCGGTCGGGCGGCGTGCCGGGGCCCGTGACCGTACAGGTACAGGCATAGGCGTCAGGCCGATCGGTGGCTGAGCGGCGGGCGGGCGGCGTGGAGGGACGCGCCGTCCGCCCGTCGGCGTTCTCGGGAACGCACGGTGCGCGTGAGGTGTCTCTCCCTTGGTGCAAATGGCTGCAATAGCACACAGACTGTGCGACCTGGACACGGTTGTCGCCCACTTGGCGTGTATGTTCCGGGGCCGAGAGCCTTGGAAGGGACCATCCGGTGAACAAGAAGCTTGTGGCCGCGCTGTCCGGCGGTGCGGTACTGCTCATGACGCTGTCCGGTTGCAGTGACGACAGCGAGAGCAAGGTGAACGACTGGGCCAAGAAGGTCTGCGACCAGGTTCAGCCCGAGCTGAAGAAGATCGGGGCCGCCAACACCTCCATCCAGCAGGCGACCTCGGACAGCACCAAGCCCATCGACGTCCAGAGGACCGACTCTGCGGCCTTCCAGTCCATCTCCGGCGCCTACAAGGCGCTGGGCTCCGCCGTGAACAGCGCGGGCGCCCCGCCCGTCACCGACGGCGAGAAGACTCAGCAGGAGGCCGTCAAGGAACTCAACGCCACCTCCACGGCGTACGCGGGCCTCCAGAAGAAGGTCGACGAGCTCGACACGAAGGACCAGGCGGACTTCGCCGACGGCCTCAAGGGCGTCGCGGACGAACTGGACAAGCTCAGCAGGAGCGGCGACAAGGCGCTCCAGAAGCTTCAGTCCGGCTCTGTCGGCAAGGCGATGGCGAAGCAGACCGGGTGCCAGAAGACGCCGCCGACGAGCGCCGGGGCGACCGGCTCGTCGGTGAACGGCGGCTAGGAAGCCTCGGGAAGCATCAGAATCCGTCGGGCTCCGTTGGACGCTCTCGAACATGACATCGCGGCCCGGTCCCTCGAACGGAGGGACCGGGCCGCGGGCCGTTGTCAGTGGGAGCCGACACAATGGGCGGGTGAGTACGACCAGCCTTCCCGCGCCCGACCACTCGCCCCGACTCCGTGCGGCCCTGCTCGCCGCCGATTTCACCGTTGACGGCCTGCTCGATCTGCTCGGCGCGCCCGCGTACGCCGCGCTGGCCCGCAGCGAGACCGTGCCCGCGCTGCGCGCCACCCGTGGCGACACCTCGCTCGAAACGCTCGTACGGCTCTTTCTGCTCCAGAAGCCGGTCCCGGAGGAGCGTGCGGCGGCAGCGCTGCCGTTGGAGGAGGCGCTGGCCGACGGCTGGCTCGTATGGGACGGGCAGGAGGTCCGCGCCACGGTGGACGTCCGGCCGTACGGCGGGCCGGAGGGACAGGACTGGTTCATCGTCTCCGACCTGGGGCTCGCCGTCGGAGGTGCCTCGGGCGCGAGCGGCCATGACGAGGGAGTGGTGCTCGGCGTGGGCGGGGCTTCCACGACCCTCGCGGGGATCACCGTACGGACACCCGTCGAGAAGGCGCTCGATCTCGGCACCGGCTCCGGTATCCAGGCCCTGCACGCGGCCCAGCACGCCGTACGGGTCACCGCCACCGATCTCAATCCGCGGGCGCTCGGCTTCACCCGGCTGACGCTGGCTCTCTCCGACGCGCCGGCCGCCGAGCTGCGCGAGGGTTCGCTCTTCGAGCCGGTGGGGGACGAGACGTACGACCTGATCGTCTCCAACCCGCCGTTCGTCATCTCGCCCGGTGCCCGGCTGACCTACCGGGACGGCGGGATGGGCGGGGACGATCTGTGCCGCACGCTCGTCCAGCAGGCGGGCGAGCGGCTGCGCACCGGCGGATTCGCGCATTTCCTCGCCAACTGGCAGCACGTGGAAGGGGAGGAGTGGGAGCAGCGGCTGCGTTCCTGGGTGCCGGCCGGCTGCGATGCCTGGATCGTGCAGCGCGAGGTCCAGGACGTGACGCAGTACGCGGAGCTGTGGCTGCGCGACAGCGGTGACCACCGCGAGGATCAGGAGGAGTACGCCGCGCGGTACGAAGCGTGGCTGGACGAGTTCGAGGCCCGTAAGACCAAGGCCGTCGGCTTCGGCTGGATCACGCTCAGGAAGTCGGGCGCCGAGCGGCAGTCGATCGTGGTGGAGGAGTGGCCGCATCCGGTCGAGCAGCCGCTCGGCGAGACCGTACGGGCCCATTTCGAGCGGCAGGATTTCCTGCGCGCGCACGATGACGCGGGCCTTCTGGCCGGCCATTTCCTTCTGGCACCCGAGGTTGTCCAGGAGCAGGTGGGACTGCCGGGCGCCGAGGATCCCGAGCATGTGGTGCTGCGGCAGCACCGGGGGATGCGGCGGGCGACGAAGGTCGACGCGGTGGCGGCCGGGTTCGCGGGTGTCTGCGACGGGAGGCTGAGCGCCGGGCGGATTCTCGACGCGATCGCCCAGCTCATGCAGGAGGATCCGGTACTGCTCCGTGACCGGACACCGCAGGCGATCCGACTACTGGTGGAGGAGGGCTTCCTGGAACCGGCACCGACTTCGTTCTGACGCTCCGACGCTCTGGCATGACCGGGGCCCGGCGGGTCCTGGCCTTTCCAGCGCCCGCCCCCAGCGCCCGCCTCCAGCGCCCGCCTCCAGCGCCC
>NZ_FMDK01000164.1 GCF_900091995.1 Streptomyces sp. MnatMP-M17 | reverse complement strand
GCCGCTGGCCCGCCGGCGGTGCGGCGGACGGACCGCCGGTTTCGGAACCCCGCCCGGAGCGTTGCCCGGAGTCTCTCCGGAGCTTCGTCCGGCTCACCGGACGAAGGGCGGGGTTCCCGGGCCTCAGTCCGAGATGAGTCCTTCGCGCAACTGGGCGAGCGTGCGGGTCAGCAGGCGCGAGACATGCATCTGCGAGATGCCGACCTCTTCGCCGATCTGCGACTGCGTCATGTTCGCGAAGAAGCGCAGCATGATGATCTGCCGCTCGCGGGGCGGGAGTTTGGCGAGCAGCGGCTTGAGCGACTCGCGGTACTCGACGCCTTCCAGCGCCATGTCCTCGTAGCCGAGCCGGTCCGCGAGCGAGCCCTCGCCGCCGTCGTCCTCGGGCGAGGGCGAGTCCAGCGAGGACGCCGTGTACGCGTTGCCGACCGCGAGGCCGTCGACGACGTCCTCCTCCGACACCCCGAGTACGGCGGCGAGTTCGGGAACGGTCGGCGAGCGGTCGAGCTTCTGCGCCAGATCGTCGCTGGCCTTGGTCAGCGCGAGACGCAGCTCCTGGAGCCGGCGCGGCACCCGCACCGACCACGAGGTGTCCCGGAAGAAGCGTTTGATCTCACCGACGACCGTCGGCATCGCGAACGTCGGGAATTCCACGCCGCGTTCGCAGTCGAACCGGTCGATCGCCTTGATCAGACCGATCGTGCCGACCTGGACGATGTCCTCCATCGGCTCGTTGCGGCTGCGGAACCGCGCCGCCGCGTACCGCACCAGCGGCAGATTCAGCTCGATGAGGGTGTCACGTACGTAGGTGCGCTCCGGGCTGTCCTGGTCGAGCACGGCGAGCCGCAGGAACAGGGAGCGGGACAGAGTGCGGGTGTCGATGGCTTCCGGCTGGGACACACGCGGCTGCGCCACATGGTCGAGAGCATCGGGCGCGGGAGCGCTCTTCGTGAGCGTGAGCACCTTCGAGCTGCCCTGTTCTACGGACATGCCACCCCCTTGAGGTCGCGGACGGTCGCGTCGGCCGCTCCCGTCGGTGGAACGCAGCCTCCACCTGAATACCGGCGGCGGGACTGCGGCAAACGCGGTTCCAGCAGAATGTCACATGTCGGCAACACGCTGTAGTGACTTGTCGACAAGTAGGGACCGTATCTGCCCGGGAAAGGGGTGGTATACGACTTTTGGGCCGAGGAGAGGAAACCGGGTGATCCAGCCGCCCGGGTTATGCCTCGATCCGATTTGCGGATCGGAGCCGGGCGAAGCTTCTGGCCAGCAGCCTTGACACATGCATCTGGGAGACGCCCAGTTCCTGGCTGATCTGCGACTGTGTCAGATTGTTGTAGTAACGCAGCATCAGAATGCGCTGTTCCCGCTCGGGCAGTTGTACGAGGAGATGGCGGACCAGATCGCGGTGCTCGACGCCGGCCAGCGCCGGGTCCTCGTAGCCGAGACGGTCCAGCAGTCCGGGCAGCCCGTCGCCCTCCTGGGCGGCCTCCAGCGAGGTCGCGTGGTACGAACGTCCCGCCTCGATACAGGCCAGTACCTCGTCCTCGGAGATCTTCAGCCGCTCGGCGATCTCGGCGGTGGTGGGCGAGCGGCCGTGGGCCGTCGTCAGATCCTCGGTGGCGCCGGTCACCTGGACCCACAGCTCATGGAGCCGGCGCGGCACATGGACGGTCCGTACGTTGTCGCGGAAGTACCGTTTGATCTCACCGACGACCGTCGGCATCGCGAAGGTCGGGAACTGCACACCGCGGTCCGGATCGAACCGGTCGATCGCGTTGATCAGACCGATCGTGCCGACCTGGACGACATCCTCCATGGGCTCGTTGCGGCTGCGGAACCGGGCGGCGGCATAGCGGACCAGGGGCAGATTGGCCTCGATGAGCGCCCCACGCACCCGGGTGTGTTCCTCGCTGCCCGGCTCCAGCTCCTTGAGCTGGGCGAAGAGCACCTGGGTCAGTGCCCTGGTGTCCGCGCCTCTGCTCTGCGCGGCGGGACGCGGCTCGGTCTCGATCTGGGGCGGCACTTGAGGCGCAGTACTGGCCGGCACGGTCACGCCACCCCTTTGCGGTCGACTACGTCAACTCATCCGTCAAAAGCGGTCATAGCATCACAAGACATGTCCACTGTGTGCAAGCACCTGATAAAACCGTGTTGACGGCAAGTTGGGGCAATATAACCAAAAGCCCCACACCGAAAAGGTGTGGGGCTTGGGAGGCGGAGGGCTCAGAACTCGTAGTCGGCGATCACCCAGGTGGCGAATTCTCGCCACTGGCCGACACCTGCCTGATGGGCCGGGTGGTCCAGATAGCGCTGGAGCGCATCCCGGTCGGAGACAGCCGAGTTGATGGCGAAGTCATAGGCGATCGGCCGCTCGCTGATGTTCCAGGCGCACTCCCAGAACTCCAGCTCGGGAATCTGCTCACCGAGCTTCTCGAAGGCCTGCGCACCGGCGGTCACCCGGGGCTCGTCGCGTGAGACGCCCTCGTTGAGCTTGAAGAGGACCAGGTGGCGGATCAAGGGCACTCCTTGGGGGACGGCCTGCGGACACGCCCTGGCCGCAGGGTGCTTCCGTACGGCCGCCGGAGGCTTCCGTGCGGACGCGGTGGGCGCTGGGTTCGTACAGCCGTCTTCCGGCCGTTCTCCGGCTACTTGATGAGTTCGGACATGAACTCGCCGACGCCCTGGGCGGCGCTCGAAATGCCCTCGAACCCTACCTGGACGAGATCGGCGGCCCGCTCCGGCGACGTGATGATCGTGTACAGCACGAACACGGCGAGCGCGTAGAGCACGATTTTTCTCGCTTGCCCCATGGGCCGCTTCCTCCCCTGCCGTCCCCAGTGCGATCGCGCGAGAGTCTAACCGTATGAACGCCAATGCTCGGAGGCCGTACCCGCACCTACACGGAAAGGACCCCGGCGCACGGCGCGGGGGTGTGTTCTTGCTGCACGCGTGGTGCTCCGCTTGCGGGGAGCGGCATGTCGTACCCTTCGGGGCGCGGGCAAGGCCGGACAGCCGGTCAGACGCGGACCCATTCAACGGGGCTTCTGCGGCCTACCGATGCCGCGTGGCAGAGCTTCGGAATGTGGGAACCGTCGGTGGAGGCGACCTTCATGGGTCCGCCCGAGCAGGCCGCAGTGGCGACAACGATCGCGTCCACGACGTTTTCGTGACCGTCCAGGCCGGCGTCTTCCAGTAGTTCTGCCGCGCGGTCGGCGATGATCTCGGTTGCGGGGATGACGGTGAGCCGGGAGCGGAGCCAGTGCAGGTGCTTCGCGGCCTGTCCGGTGCGGCGGACTTCGGCGATGCTGACCGTGGAGATTGCGGCTGCGTACCCCTCGGCCTCTGCGACCTTGAGTATCAGCGCCATTCTGCGGTCCTGGTCGGCCAGGAGAGACAGTGGCTGTGCATCGAGGACGAGGAGGGCGCGAGGGAACGCCGGGGTCACTCGCCGTGCCATGTCCGGCGGGCCTCCTCGATCTCCTCGGGGGAGAAGGGGCCGTGCTCGTCCTCGTACGCCTCGACGATCTCCCGGGTTTTGGTCAGGGCGAGGGCGTGTTCGACGGCGTCGGAGACGAAGCGTGAGAAACCCCCGGGCGCCGGTGCGGGGTCGACCGGGTGGCGGATCCCTCCGTGGGGAGGTGCAACGCGCCTCGTGTGCGGGCCAGTTGTGCTTCTGTCGACTTCCGTGTCGCACGGCCGCGCAGTAGATGCCGCACGCAAAACACCCTCCTGGCTGCGTTTTCGCAGGTCAGGAGGGTGTGAGAGCGGTAGCGGAGGGATTTGAACCCTCGGTGAGTTTCCCCACACTCGCTTTCGAGGCGAGCTCCTTCGGCCGCTCGGACACGCTACCGGGAGAGAGCTTAGCCCACAGTGGGCCGAGGTTCGAAATCGGTATCGCGGTACGGCGATCGAAGAGGCCGCGGAGGTTCGGACGGACGGCGGGTCAGCGCTCGCGGAAGAACGCCGTCAGCACTGCGGAGCACTCGTCGGCGAGCACTCCCTGGATCACCTCGGGCCGGTGGTTGAGCCGTCTGTCCCGTACGACGTCCCAGAGCGAGCCGACCGCGCCGGCCTTCTCGTCGAGCGCGCCGAACACCACCCGGTCCACCCGGGACAGTACGAGCGCTCCCGCGCACATCGTGCACGGCTCCAGAGTCACCACCAGCGTGCAGCCGGTCAGCCGCCAGGCACCGACCTTCCCGGCCGCCCTGCGGATCGCCAGGATCTCCGCATGGCCGGTCGGGTCGCCGGTCGCCTCGCGTTCGTTGTGGCCCGCGGCGAGCACCGTGCCGTTCGGTGACAGCACGACGGCGCCCACCGGTACATCACCGGAGCGGGCCGCCCGTGCCGCCTCGTCCAGGGCGAGGCGCATGGAAGCCCGCCACGGATCGCGCACGGGATCACGCACCGGACCGGGCTCGGACAACGGGCCGTACCCGATCACTAGCGGACGGTCTCCAGCACCTCGGCGGCTCCCAGAGCCTCCGCGATCTCGGCCATCGCATCGGTGTCGAGCGCCAGCAGATCCGCCTCCGACAGCCCGAGGTCGCTGAGAATCTCACGGTCGCCGACGGCTCCCGCCGGCACGGTCTCCCCGTCGATCACGGGGCTGTCGTTGTCGTCGTCCTCCTCGTCGTTCTCGTCCGGCTCGCCGTCCTCCGTACCGTCGAGGTCCAGCGCGTCGAGGTCGTCGGCGGGGTCGTCGTCATCCCTGCCGAGCAGTTCATCAATGAGGATCTCCCCGTACGAGGAGCGTGCGGCCGCGGCCGCGTCGGAGACATAGATACGAGGGTCTTCCTCGCCCTCCACACGGAGGATGCCGAACCAGGCGTCCTCCTGTTCGATGAAGACGAGCACCGTGTCCTCGTCCACCGAGGCTTCGCGGGCCAAGTCGGTGAGGTCCGACAGGGTCTCCACATCGTCGAGCTCTGTATCGCTCGCTTCCCACCCGTCTTCGGTGCGCGCGAGCAGTGCGGCGAAGTACACCGTGACTCTCCCACTGGTCAGAGGTGTGACGATCCGGCGGTGCGCTGCTCTGCTCCGCCTACTCGGAATCGTGGCAGAAACGAGCGCTTCGCGAGAGGTCTTCCACCGTTGCGTCGTCCGGCCATTTTATTAGGACCCTGTTCGGCCCCTTGCACGCGGCCCGCACATCTCTTCAGCGGCCCGGCGTGGCTACCAGCGGAAGGTACGCATCCGCATCTGCTGGCGCATCCGCGCGGCGCGAGCCTGTCGCGGCTTCACCCGCTCGCGCAGCTCTTTGGCCTCGTTCAGCTCCCGCAGGAACTGCGCGCGCCGCCGTCGGCGCTCCGTCGCGTCCTCGTCGCCCTGTTCCTCTTCCCGGTCCTTCTCCCGGCCTTGCTCTTGTTCCTGCCCCCGCTGATCCCGGTCCGGCATCGACGCCTCCCCATCCCAGGTCTTCAGCTTCCCCTTCCCTCGTGAGCGTGGGTTGATGCCCACGCCTTGGTGGCAGCGCGTACGGCCTTGGCCCCCGGTTACTGTGTCGCCATGCGGATTCATGTCGTCGACCACCCGCTGGTGGCGCACAAACTCACCACGCTGCGCGATCGGCGCACCGACTCAGCGACCTTCCGGCGGCTCGCCGACGAGCTGGTCACCCTGCTGGCTTACGAGGCCACGCGGGACGTACGGACCGAACAGGTCGACATCGAGACCCCGGTACGGGCCACCACGGGAGTGAAGCTCTCCTATCCGCGCCCGCTGGTGGTGCCGATCCTCCGGGCCGGACTCGGCATGCTCGACGGGATGGTGCGGCTGCTGCCGTCGGCCGAGGTGGGCTTCCTCGGGATGATCCGCAACGAGGAGACGCTCCAGGCGTCCACCTACGCCAGCCGGATGCCCGAGGACCTCTCGGGCCGCCAGGTGTACGTCCTGGACCCGATGCTGGCGACCGGCGGCACGCTGGTGGCGGCGATACGTGAGCTGATCAAGCGCGGCGCGGATGATGTGACCGCCGTGGTGCTGCTCGCGGCGCCGGAGGGCGTCGAGGTGATGGAACGGGAGCTCGCGGGGACGCCGGTGACGATCGTGACGGCGGCGGTCGACGAACGCCTGAACGAAAACGGCTACATCGTCCCAGGCCTGGGCGACGCGGGCGACCGCCTCTACGGAACCGCGGCGTCTTCTTTTTAAGGGCTCGGTTCGCCTCCGGGGCGCTTTATGCCGATGCCGACGGTCGACCGTGCTCGATTCGCTCGTACCTCGCGAACCTGCGCGCGCTCTCCCTCACCGTCTGGGAGCCCGGCGCCGGGGCGGGCCGTTCCGTCCTCAAACGCCGGACGGGCTGGATATGCGGGCCCGGACCGGGCGGGCAGCCGGCGTGCGGCGGTAGAGGGTCGGGGTCGGAGGAGGTGCGTGTTCGGACACTAAAGCGTGATTTGTGGCGCTGGGACGCGTTCACTGGACGGACGGGGTGGGGCGCCGTAAATCATGCCGTCCGGACATGTACCTCCGGAGGCCCCGGCACCCGCACCACCCACCG
>NZ_FMDK01001184.1 GCF_900091995.1 Streptomyces sp. MnatMP-M17 | reverse complement strand
CGCCGCGCTCGCCGACCGGATGGGCGAGATCTCCATCCTGCTGGCGGACGTCGCGGGCGAACTGGCCGGCTACGCGGACGATCTGGACGCCGATCCGCTGCGGCTGGCCGCGGTGGAGGAGCGGCGGGCCGCGCTCACCGCGCTCACGCGCAAGTACGGCGAGGACATCTCCGCCGTGCTGGCCTGGGCCGAGGAGAGCGCCGCGCGGCTGACCGAGCTGGAGAGCGACGACGACCGGATCGCCGGGCTGACGGCCGAGCGTGACGCTCTGCGCGCCGAACTGTCCGTACTCGCCCAGGCGTTGACCGACGCCCGCACGGAGGCCGCGGCGCGCTTCGCGGAGGCCGTCACGGCGGAGCTGGCCTCGCTGGCCATGCCGCACGCGCGCGTCTCGTTCGACATCCGGCAGACCGGGACCGCGGACGAGATGTCCGGGATCGTGGTGGGCGGGCGTTCCGTGGTGTACGGCCCGCACGGCGCCGACGAGGTCGAACTGCTCCTGGCTCCTCATCCGGGCGCCCAGCCGCGGCCGATCGCCAAGGGCGCGTCCGGCGGTGAGCTGTCCCGGGTGATGCTCGCGGTGGAGGTGGTCTTCGCGGGCTCCGATCCCGTACCGACCTATCTCTTCGACGAGGTGGACGCGGGCGTCGGCGGCAAGGCGGCGGTCGAGGTGGGCCGTCGGCTGGCGAAGCTCGCCAGATCCGCGCAGGTGGTGGTGGTGACACACCTTCCGCAGGTCGCGGCCTTCGCCGACCGTCAGCTTCTGGTCGAGAAGACGAACGACGGCTCGGTGACGCGGTCCGGAGTGACGGTCCTGGAGGGCGAGGACCGGGTACGGGAGCTGTCGCGGATGCTGGCGGGCCAGGAGGACTCGGAGACGGCGCGGGCGCATGCGGAGGAGCTGTTGGCCACCGCCCGAGCAGGTTCGTCTGCGGACTAGAGGATGTGGTCCGGGGACCAGGGGCTGTGATCCGGGGACTTACGGGGCGTGGTCCGGCGGTGCGGTGCGGCGGTGTGGCGGTCCGGTGCGGCTCCCGGCGCGCGCCGTGGGTTCACCCGTGTGGGTGGTTGCGATTGTGTGCTTGCGGTGCCGGACACAAGAACGACCTCCCCGCGGTGCCTGAACGCGCGTCCGGACTGGCATCCTTGACGGTGTCCCCGATCCCGATCCAGGAGCCTTGACCACGTGACTCAACTGCGTACGGTCCAGGTGCTGGGCGGTGGCAGTGCGGGCAGCAGCGCGCACGTTCGATCGTTGGCCGCGGGGCTGGTCGCCCGGGGCGTGCGCGTCACGGTGTGCGCTCCGGCGGATGTCGAGCGTATCTATGACTTCAGCGGCTCAGGGGCGCACCATGTCGCCGTACCACGGCGCGGGGACCCGGCGTCCGTCGCGACCTTGCGCGCCGCGTGCGCCGGAGCGGACGTGGTGCACGCGCATGGGGTGCACGCCGCCGTACGGACGGCGATCGCGCTCGGCGGTCAGCGGATACCGCTGGTGGTCACCTGGCACAGCCGTGCGCAGACCGAAGGACCGCGCGGCCATCTGATGCGGCTGCTGGAGCGAAGGGCCGTCAGGGCGGCGGCCATTGTGCTCGGTACATCGTCGGAGCTGGTCGACCGGGCCCGTAGCAGAGGCGCGCGCGACGCCCGCCTCGCACCGGTCGCGCTGCCCGCGTCGGACCGGCCGGTCGGCGGCCCGGAGAGCAAGGCCCGTGCCGAACTCGGCGCGGTCGAGCGGCCGTTGCTGATGGCGGTGGGCAGTCTCAGACCGGAACAGGGATACGACACGCTGCTCGACGCGGCCGAGGTGTGGCGTTGCCTCGATCCCGCGCCGCTGCTGGCCATCGCGGGCGAGGGCCGGGAGCGCGGGCGGCTCCAGCGGCGTATCGACGCGGCCGAACTGCCGGTGCGGCTGATCGGCCGCCGTGACGATGTCGCCGAACTCCTCGCCTCCGCCGACATCGCCCTGCTGCCCAGCCGTTGGGAGGCCCGCTCGGTCCTCGCGCAGGAGGCGCTGCGGCTGGGCGTACCGCTGATCGCCACGGCGGTCGGCGGGATTCCCGAACTGGTCGGCGACGCGGCGGAACTCGTACCGTACGGAGACGCGAGAGCCCTCGGCGACGCGGTGGTACGGCTGCTCGGCGACCCGGACCGCCGGCAGTGGCTCGCCACGGCGGGCCGGGCGCAGGCGGAGACCTGGCCGACCGAGGACGAGACCATCGCCCAAGTCCTCTGTGTCTACGACGAACTGGCGCAGCCTGCACGCCGTCTCCGCTGAGGCCTCCGCCGTCGTCGCCGGTACCCGCGTTACTTCTACTTCGTGTGGCGTCTCGCCCGTAGCGCCAGGCTCAGGGCCAGGACCGTCTGCGGGTCGTCCAGGTCCGTGCCCAGCAGTTCGGCGATACGGGCCAGCCGGTTGTAGAGCGTCTGGCGGTTCAGATGCAGTTCGCGGGCCGTCTCCGCTTTGCGGCCCGCGTGGGTCAGATAGACCTCCAGCGTGGGCAGCAGCTTCGGGCGGGACGTGCGGTCATGGGTACGCAGCGGGCCGATGGCGCGGTCCACGAAGGCCGCCAGGTCCTGGTGCTCCCGCAGGCGCCACAGCAGCAGGTCGATATCGAGGCGGCGCGCGTCGTACCAAGGGCGCTCGGGCAGGCCCTGCGCCGCCGTCGCGGTCTCCGCCGCGTGCCGCAGCGCCGCGCCCGCCGCCGCCCAG
>NZ_FMDK01000186.1 GCF_900091995.1 Streptomyces sp. MnatMP-M17 | reverse complement strand
CTCGCCGCGGGCCGCGGGCCTCCCGGGGCCCTCTCCCGCGGCTGGGCCCGCCGGTCCTGCCGCCGGTTCCGCTCCCTCCCCCGGGCCCGGTGCCTCGGTTCCCAGCCGGGCCGCCAGCTCCGCGAGGGAGGTCGGGCGGACCCGTTCCGGGCGGGGCGTCCCCGGCTGGTTCACAGGGGCGTCCTTCGGGGTGGTTCGGTACTGATCAGCTTGTGGCACGGCGGTGAGCGTACCGGGCTCCGCGGGCCGCGGGCCAAGTGAGGGCGGCTCCTGCGCGGCGCGTTCCGGGTGGTTCCCCGAATCGGGGGTGATCGTTGTCACTGGCGCTTTCCCTGGGGTCACTCGCCGGGTTTGAAGGTCACCGGCAGACTGGCGGGTTTACTGCCGGTCGGTTCGACCTGCAGGGTCTTGAGAGCGAACTCCATGACCTTCTTGTAGATGGGTCCGCAGATCTGGCCGCCGAAGTAGCTGCCCTTGGTCGGGTTCTGGATGGCGCAGTAGACCGTGATCTGCGGATCGTCGGCGGGTGCGAAGCCCGCGAAGGATGCGGTGTAGCCCTTGTAGCGGCCGAGGTCCGGGTCGACCCGGTTGGCCGTACCGGTCTTGCCTGCGACGCGGTAGCCGGGGATACGGGCCTTGGTGCCCGTGCCCTCCTCGTTGCCGACGACCGACTCCAGCATGGTGGCGACGGTCTTCGCGGTCTTCTCGCTGACCACCCGGGTCTTCTTGGGCGCGGGCGCGGGTGTGAAGCGTCCGTCGGGTCCTGTCGTACCGCGGATGAGCGTCGGTTCGATCCGTACGCCGCCGTTGGCGATGGTCGAGTAGACCGAGGCGGCCTGCATGGCGTTGAGCGAGAGGCCCTGGCCGAACGGGATCGTGTACTGCTGCGAGGTGGACCAGTCCTCGGGCTTGGCGAGGATGCCCTGGGTCTCGCCCGGGTAGTCCAGACCGGTGGGCCGGCCGATGCCGAACTTGGTCAGATACGAGTGGAGGACCTTGTTGGCCTCGGGCTGGGTGCTGCCGAGCTGGCCGGTCGCCAGGATGGTGCCGATGTTGGAGGACTTGGCGAGGACGCCGTTGAGTGTCAGATACCAGGTCGGATGGTCGATGTCGTCCTTGAAGAGCCGGTCGCCGCGGTGCAGCCGGTTGGGGACGACGACATGGGTGTCGGGTGTGGCGGCCTTCTCCTCCAGTACGGCGGCCATGGACATGACCTTGCTGGTGGAGCCGGGCTCGTAGACGTCCTGGAGGGCCGCGTTGCCCATGGCGGCGGTGTCGGCCTGGGAGAGGTCGTTGGGATCGAAGCCGGGAGCGTTGGCCATGGCGAGGACCTCGCCGGTCCTGGTGTTCTGGACCATCACATAGCCGCGGTCCGCCTTGGAGTCGCGCACCTGCTCCGAGATGGCCTGCTGGGCCGCCCACTGGATGTCGCGGTCGATGGTCAGCTCGATGTCGGAGCCGGGCACCGCGGGCTTCTCGCGGGAGCTGGCGGTGGGCACACGACGGCCGCCGGACTGGGCGTAGGTGACCTCGCCGTCCTCGCCGGCCAGCGCCTTGTCGAGCATGGACTCGACGCCGCCCGCACCATGGCCCGCGGCGTTGACATATCCCAGTATCCCGGCGGCGAGATCACCGTTGGGGTACACGCGCTTGCTGCTGGTCTCCTGGAAGACACCGGCCAGCACACTGACGCCGGTACCGCCGCTGCTTGTGGCGCCCGCGCCGCCCTTCGTGCTGTCGTTCTTGGCCGCCGCCTTCTCGCTGTCCTCCTGCTCCTTGCTCGCCTTCTGCGCGAGAACGCTCTTGAGGTCCTTGATCTGGTTCCAGACCTGGGGAGTCTGGCGGTGGGCCAGGACGGCGTAGCGGGACTTGGGAGTCTTGAGCTTCTTGACCAGAGTGCCGGTCTCGGCGCCGAGGATCGGCGCGAGCAGCGCCGCCGCCTTCTCGGGAGCGTCGGAGATCTTGCTGAACTCGCGGGTGAACATATATGGGTCGGCGGTGATGTCGTACGCGTCGACGCTGGTGGCGAGGGCGATCCCGGAACGGTCGGTGATCTCGCCGCGCTCCGCGTCGATCGTATGGCTGAGATAGCGGCTCTTCTCCGCCTTGGCGGCGTACGCACTCGCGTCGACGGCCTGCACCTGGAGCAGCCGGACGACGAAGACCAGCATGACCAGCGTCAGGGCGAGGCTGACCAGACGCAGCCGGGGCCGTGGACTGCCCAGCCGGATCCGCTGCGGCGCGGCAGCTCCGGCGCGTGGTCTGCGGGCCGGAGGACGGCCGGCCGGCCGGTTCCGGCCCGCGCCGCCCGAG
>NZ_FMDK01000072.1 GCF_900091995.1 Streptomyces sp. MnatMP-M17 | reverse complement strand
CGCGCCCGGTGTGGCGCCGCCGCCGGACGCGCCGCCGCCCGAGGTTCCGGAGGTTCCCGTACCGCCCGAGGCCGCCGTACCACCACCGGAGGCGCCGGAGGTGCCACCACCGCCGCTGCCGCCCGAGGCACCGCCCGAGCCCGCACCGCCGCCGCCCTGGGTGACGGTGGGCTTCTTGTCACCGCCGGTGCCGGTGGCGCACTGCGTCGGGCCCTTCTTGTCACAGGCCTGCGGGAAGGGCGCGCTCTTGGCGAGGGTGTTGGAGCCGTCGGCGGAGAAGGTCGGGTTGTGGCAGTTCTTGATGTTGATGTTCTCGACGTCGACGCCGGGGATCTTGCGCACCTGTTCGAGCCCGGCCTCGACGAGGTTCACCGGCAGCGGGGAGTAGCCGAGGTTGTCGACGTGCTGCTGTCCCTGGCAGAGGAAGTAGTACGCGAACGCGCCGAGCGTCTTGCCCTTCTGGGCGTTGAAGTTGGACTCCACCTTCGTCGGCACGATCATGTAGCTGTAGCTGGACAGCGGATAGTTGCGCCTGTCCTTGCCGTTGTAGACGTTGTCGAGGATCTGGGTCAGGTACTTCGGGGACGAACTGTTCTTCTCGATCTGCGCGTTGAGCAGGGCCACCGCGACGTTCTTGGCGGTCGGCTCGGTGTAGTAGCCGGCCGCGTTGAGCACCTTCACCACCGGAAAGCTGGTGGTGTAGACGGCGTACGAGTACTCGACGTAGGTGATCGTGCCGATGTTGCCCGCCTGGGCGACATAGCCGGAGACACCGTTGGAGCCGGACTGGGCGACGAAACCGCCGCCCGGCACCAGCGGGTAGTTGGAGGTGGCGCCGCAGGGCGTGCTCCGTCCGGCCTTGGCGCAGTAGCCGTTCCAGATGGACGGGTACTGCTTGCTCATCCAGGTGGTGAGCTGGGCCGTCGTACCGGAACCGTCGGAGCGGACCACCGGGACGATCCTGCGGGCCGGGAGCGAGGCGGCCAGGGCCGGGTTGTCGGCCTTGATCGCCGCGTCGTTCCACAGCTTGATGCCACCGGTGAAGATCTTGGCGAGGACCTCGCCCGACAGCCGCAGATTGGTCACCCGCTGGTTGCCGATCTTCAGGTTGTACATGAACGACGTACCACCGGCCACGATGGGCATGTACGCGTACTTGCGCGGCGGCGGCGAGTCGACGACGCCCGAGTCCGTGATGCCGTACGGGATCTCGGAGACGCCGTAGTCCACGGTGCCGTTGCGGAACTGGTTGCGGCCGTCCGAGGAGCCGGTGCCGTTGTAGTTGACCGTCATGCCGTACTGCTTGACGTTCGCCCGCCACTGGTCCAGCGCGTTCTGGCTCCAGGTGGAGCCCGCGCCGGAGATCGGTACATAGGTCGCGGCGGCGGCGGGGACGGGCTGGACGAGTGCCAGCAGCACCAGCGTCACAAGGGCGAGGGCCGCCAGGGCGGCGCGGACGCGTGGGCCTGGCAGCGGCGCCGGAAGGGTTCCGGACATCGGGAGACGACTCCTGTCGGTGGGGCGGGGCGGTTCTCGGTGGCTCGGCAGCTCGACGGTGGCTCGGTGGCTCGGTGGCTCGCGCGTACGGGGTGGCCGGCCTGGCGGTCCGTGGGTTGTGGGGCGGGAGGCCGTGGGCCGGAGGCCGGGCGGCGTCCCCGGCCCCGGAGAGGCGGGCCCGGGAGCTCGGTCGCCCGGCTCTGATGCTCGGAGCTCAGGTGCTCAGTTGCTCCATCGGCCCGGTCGGTCCGGGTGGCTCGGGTGGCCGGTCCGTGTACGTACTCCCGTCGGGCCGTTCCACATACGTCCCTCCGCCCGGCCCGGTCTTCTCCCGTCCGCCCATCCGCTCGGCGTCACGGCGCGAGGCGAGGACCCGGCGGTGCGTCTGACGCCGGGTCAGCTCTCCGGGACCGCGTCCGCCGATGATTCTGGCGACGACGAAGAGCAGCAGCACCAGTCCCATCAGCAGCGCCGCGGAACCGAAGCCGCGGGCGATGAAACTGGGCTGCGGGGACCGTACGAGCTCGAAGGTGGCCAGCGGCAGCGACACCTGCGGGCCGTGCAGCGGGTCGAGGTTCATGTCCGTGGTGTATCCGGCGGTGAGCAGCACCGGAGAGGTCTCGCCGATACCGCGCGCCGTGCCGAGGATGACGGCGGTGGTCAGCCCGGAGCGCGCGGTGGGCAGTACTACGGTCCACACGGTCCGCCACTGGCTGGCGCCGAGCGCGAGGGACGCCTCGCGCAGCGAGCCGGGCACCAGCCGGATCACCACGTCGGAGGCTCGGATGATGATCGGCAGCATCATCACTCCGAGGGCGAGCGCCGCGGCGAGTCCGGACTTCTCGAATCCGAGAAGGAGGATGACGGTGGCGTAGATGAACAGACCGGAGACGATCGACGGCAGCGCGGTCATCGCCTCCACGATGGTCCGTACGAACCGGGCGTAGGCGCCGGGGACTTCGCTGAGGAAGACCGCGCAGGCCAGTCCGAGCGGCACGGTGATGGCCAGGGAGATAGCCATGTGCTCGATCGTGCCGGCGATGGCGTGCAGCATGCCGCCGCTGGTGAGCGGCTGGACGGGCCCGGTGCGCGACATGTCGTCGGTGAAGAAGTTGAGATGCGGCAGCGCGGACCGGCCGCGCCACAGCGTGTACGCGACGACGAAGACGAGCGCGCCGACGACCAGCACGGCGAGGCTGTGGATGACGACCGCCGCGGCCCGGTCCCGTACCGCCATGCCGTTCTCGGCGAAGGACACCAGCACGGCGTACAGACCGACGAAGAACAGGTACGCGACGACGACGAAGCCGAGCGGCCCGTCGAACGGCGCAATGCGCGTAAACAGTACAACCGTCAGCCCGAGCGCGCCGGCCAGGGCGCCGAGCAGCGCACGGACGTCGCCCGCGCGCACGGTGGAGGTGGAGCGGCGGACCTCGGGTCTGCCGGTCCCGTCCGGCAGGCCCGGACGGACGGTGAGAGGGACGGGCTCGGCGGCCGAAGCGGGATCGGCGGCGGAGCCGGTGGTGGTGGTGTCGGGCGGCTGCACGGAGGTGGTGGTCCGGTTCATATCAGGCCTCCGTCCCGGCCCCGGAGCGGCTGCGGGCCACGATGGAGGAGGCGACGAAGTTGACGACGAGCGTCATGAGGAAGAGGGCGAGTCCGGCCGCCATCAGCGCCGACATACCGAAGTCGCTGGCGGAGCCGTACCGCAGGGCGATCAGCGAGGAGACCGAGTTGGTGCCGTTCTCCAGGATCCGCGGCTGGATGACAAAGGCCGGCGAGATGATCATGTAGACGGCGATCGTCTCGCCCAGCGCCCGGCCGAGACCGAGCATCGTGCCGCCGATGACACCGCCGCGCCCGAAGGGCAGGACGACCGTCCTGATCACTCCCCAGCGGGTCGCGCCGAGCGCGTACGCGCCCTCGCGCTCACCGACGGGCGCCTGGAAGAACGTCTCGCGCATCACCGAGCAGGCGATGGGCGTGACCATGAGCGCCACCACGATCCCGGCGATGAACGTCGAGGAGGTGTAGACGGTCGTGGTCGCGAGCGGGTCACCCGGGTCTGCGCCGTTGACCTTGAAGATCGGGATCCAGGAGAAGTACGTGGCGATCCACCGCGACAGACCCACGATGTGGGACTGGAGGAAGAACGCGCCCCAGAGCCCGTAGACCACGCTGGGCACCGCGGCCATCAGGTCGATCAGGCTGACCATGGTCCGCCGTACGCGCCGGGGCGCGTACTCGGAGATGTACAGCGCCGTGCCCATGGCGAGCGGCAGCGCGAGGGCGATGGCGACGAGCCCGATCAGCACCGTGCCGGTGAGGACGGCGGCGATACCGAAGTGATGGGAGTCGGGCTCCCAGGCGGAGGTGGTGAGGAAGGAGCCCTTGGAAACGCGCAGGGCCTCCCAGGCCCGGTAGCCGAGGAAGGTTCCGACGAGCAGCATGATGAGGAGCACCACACCGCCGCTGCCCCGGGCCAGCCCGCGGAAGAGCTGGTCGGGCAGGCCTGCGGAGCGCTTGATCGCCCGTGGCTCGTCCTTCGTACCGAGAGCGGGTGCCGTGAACGTCATCGGGCACCCGCGCCTGCGGTACGCGTCTTCGGGAACTCCGGCAGGAAGCTCGGCGGCCGGTCACCGGGCGGGTGCGGCATACGCCTGGCCGAAAGAGACACCAGTCCGGGCGCGAGCTGCGCCGCGGGCACGGCCTTCACGAAGTTGGCGAGGCTGTAGTGGCACTCGCGCTGGCGCTGGTACGACCGGCCGGCGAGGGCGACCGAACGTCCGTCGAGGTCGAGCCGCCAGATCCAGAGCCCGGTCGTCTCGGAGACGGTGACGACCGGCCGGGCCCTGGACATGCCTTCGCGCAGTGTCTCCACGGCGGCACGACAGGCGACCAGTCCGGGCTGGCTCTCCCAGCCCTGACCGAGACCGCGATTGTTGGCGCCCAGCAGACGCCACACCACCGAGACGGTTCCCGTCTCGGTATCGGTTCTCGGTACGAACAGAAAGCGCGGGTGATTCATGGCCCAGCCCCCCTCCCGGGCGCCCTCCGGCGGCCGGCAGATATTGGCCGATTCCCATCACCGGCCGACCTGACCATCACGGAGCCCGGAAGAGCGGCGGGCACGCATGCATGAACACCGGACATCCGAAAAAAGAACGAGGTGTGCAGGCACCGCGCAGGCAGCGGGCATCAGTCGATCATCACGCGCCGAGGACGCGCGGAGCCGGCCTGGCCGCGTCGAGCGGGAGGCAGGTTCTGCTTGTACCACCTCACGGGGTTGTACGTCACTTCTGTCTCGGCTTGGATGGCGCTGATCCGCTCCGGCCGACGCCGCTGTCCGCCGGCCGCGCCACCGCCCGTACCGCACCTCCGCCGACGTACCTCACCTCCATCGACCCACCGGACGAACGGACCATGCAGCCCGATTCCCCATGGCGGTTACCCGACTTCCGCGCGCTGTTCACCTCAGTGGCCCTCAGTCAGCTCGGTACCAATGCCGGCTATGTGGCCGTGCCGCTCATCGCCGTCTCCGCGCTCGACGCGAGTCCCGGTCAGGTCGGGGCGCTGGCCACGCTGAGTACCGTCGCCTTTCTGCTCATCGGTCTTCCGGCCGGAGCGTGGGTGGACCGGATGCGCCATCGGCGCGTACTGATCGCGGCGGATCTGACCAGGGCCCTGGTCTTCGCGACCGTGCCGGTGGCCTGGTGGCTCGACAGTCTTACGCTCGGCCATCTCTATCTGGTCGTCCTGCTGAGCGGCTGCGCCACCGTCTTCGCCGACGTCGGCTCGCAGAGCGTCCTTCCGCAGCTCGTCGGACGTGAGGGCCTGGTCCGGGCGAACGCCGACATCAACACCCTCATGGCCGCGGGCAATGTGGCGGGCCGCGGCGCGGGCGGCGGACTCGTCACACTGCTCACGGCACCGGTGGCCGTGCTCTTCACCGCCGTGTCCTACCTCGGCTCCGCCCTCGGGCTCACCGGAATCCGCAGGACTCCGGCGCCGCCCTCGCCGAGTCCCGGCCAGGCCACCCGGCTCCGGGCACAGATCGCCGAGGGCCTACGGCATGTCTTCGGCAACGGCGAGCTACGGGCCCTCGCGCTGACCGCGGCCCTCGGCAACTTCGGCTCGCAGATCATCAACACCATGCTGCCGGTCGTCTTCGTCAGGGAACTCGGTTACTCCGGAGGCGCGTTGGGCCTGTTCTGGGCCGTGGGCGGAGCGGGCCTGCTGCTCGGCGCCCGCTGCGCCCGGCCCGTCGCCGCCCGGCTCGGCTACGGCCGCACTCTCGGTATCGCCGGTCTCTGTCTGGCGCCCGCCGGGCTGCTGGTGCCGCTCGTCGACCACGGGCCCTGGCTCGTCGTGGCCGGGACCGGCTGGCTGCTGGCCATGTTCAAGGTGGGCATGGACAACGTACTCGGCGTCAGCCTGCGCCAGCGAATGACCGCGCACTCGCTCCTCGGCCGTATGAACGCCACCTTCCGCTTCCTGCTCACGGGCGCGCTCGCCATCGGCGCGGCGGTCTCCGGCGTGGTCGGTGAGCTGACGACCGTTCACACCACGCTCTGGGTGGGCGGCGCCTTCCTGGCGACCGCCTTCCTGCCGGTCTTCTTCTCGCCGGTCCGCACCCGACGCGCACTGCCGGAGCAGCGGACGCAGGACACGCCGGCACGGAGGGAACCTA
Source organism: Streptomyces sp. MnatMP-M17 (assembly GCF_900091995.1). Classification (GTDB taxonomy): domain Bacteria; phylum Actinomycetota; class Actinomycetes; order Streptomycetales; family Streptomycetaceae; genus Streptomyces. Next base: position 18,601 of record NZ_FMDK01000072.1, on the reverse strand, counting down.
CCGCCGCGACCGAGCCCTGCCCCGAACCCACATAGCCGCGGGCGTTGATTCATGCGCGGGCGTACAGGTGGCGCGCAGGGTCGGAATTAAGTCAGTCGCTTGCTTTACTCCAGCAAGGACAGTTAACTGATCACGTACTCAAGGCAGGCCTCAAGGAGGATGCGCGATGGGTCATGACGAGAGTGATCAGGTGCTCAGCTGTCCGCTGCCCGGAGCGACCGCGCTGGAGCCTCCGGCGGAGTGGGCGGACCTGCGGGGCAGGTGCCCGGTCGCCCGGGTGAAGCTGCCCAGCGGCGACGAGGCCTCACTTCTGACGCGCTACGACGACGTCAAGCGGGTGCTGTCCGATCCGCGGTTCAGCCGTCAGCTCGACGCCCCGGACGCCGCGCACGTTTCGGCCAATGAGTCGGGCGGAGTGTTCAACAGTTCACTGGCGGGTTCCATCCCGCAGACGGGCGAGGGACATCAGCGGTGGCGGCGGATGCCCACCCTGCACCTCGCGGTCCCGGCGCGGGATCTGCGCCCGGTGGAGGGCCTCGCCGTCGGTGGACCGCGTGAACTTCCTGTGCGGTGGTGACGGTGTCGGGCAGGGTGGTACGGGCGGAGCGCGGCGACGCGACGCGGGAGCTGATCCTTGCGACGGCGGAGCGGCTGTTCGCCGAGCACGGTGTATTCGCTGTTTCCAACCGCCAAGTCAGTGAAGCCGCAGGGCAGGGCAACAACGCCGCTGTCGGCTATCACTTCGGCACGAAAGCGGATCTCGTACGGGCGATCACGCGAAGACACGCCGAGCCGACTGAGCGGCTGCGCCTGCGGATGGTGAACGAGATCGGTGGTTCCACGGATGTACGGGACTGGGTGGCCTGTCTGGTGCGTCCGGTGACCGAGCATCTGGCCGCGCTGGGCAGCCCCACGTGGTACGCGCGGTTCTGCGCGCAGGTGATGACCGATCCGGCCCTGCGCGAAATCATGATCCAGGAGTCACTCAGCGCGTCCTCGCTGTACCAGGTCCTTGAAGGGCTCGACCGGTGCCTTCCGCATCTGCCCGGCGAAGTACGGGCCGAGCGCGGCGACATGGCCCGCCAGCTGATGGTGCACATGTGCGCCGAGCGGGAACGCGCGCTCGCCCTGGGCGCCGCGACGCCGCGATCGAGCTGGCACGACGCCGGGACGGGTCTGATCGACGCGCTTGTGGGGCTGTGGCTGGCTCCCGTCTCACACCCTTGATGCGTTTGCGACCTCCCATGTTCTTCACCGAACCGCGGCAGGCGGAGATCGAACCGCACAATCGCCGACACTCACCGGCCCCACGCCCGCGCCGCGCTGACAGACACGTACCGCGTACCGCACTGACACCCAACCGCGGGAAAGCCGCGGACACCCCCCTTGGAGCACTCGATGACCAGTACGGTCCATCCTCCGGTCAGTGAAAGCCCGTCCGGAGTACCGGAGTTCCCGATGGAGAGGGCGGCGGGCTGCCCGTTCGACCCGCCTCCGACCGCGACCGCGAAGCAGAAGGAGGCGCCGCTCGCCAAGGTCCGGCTGTGGGACGGCAGCACGCCGTGGCTGGTGACGCGGTATGCCGAACAGCGGGCCCTGCTCTCCGACCCGCGAGTCAGCGCCGACATCACCCGCCCCGGCTACCCGAACGGCGCACCGCTCCCTCCCGGCGGCGGATCCATCAGCTTCATCCTGATGGACGATCCCGAGCATGCCCGGCTGCGGCGCATGGTGACCGCTCCCTTCGCCATCAAGCGCGTACAGGCGCTGCGGCCGGCCATCCAGAAGATCGTCGACGAGCTGATCGACACCATGCTGGCGGGCCCGAAACCGGTCGATCTGGTCGACGCGTTCGCCCTGCCCATGCCCTCCCTGGTGATCTGTGAACTGCTCGGAGTCCCTTACAGCGACCACGACTTCTTCCAGGACAACAGCAAGATCATCATCAACCGGGACACCGAGCCCGAACGACGCGTCGCCGCCATGCGGGCGCTGAACACCTATCTGGACGAACTCCTGGCCAAGAAGCTCGCCGCACCCGCTGACGATTTGCTGTCAGGGCTGGCCGAGCGGGTGAAGGGCGGGGAGCTGACGCGGCAGGAAGCGGCGCAGATGGGTGTGCTGCTGCTGATCGCCGGACACGAGACCACCGCCAACATGATCGCCCTCGGCACACTCGCCCTGCTCGAACACCCCGAGCAGCTCGCCCTCCTGCGCGACAACGACGACCCCAAGCTGGTCGCTTCGGCCGTGGAAGAGCTGCTGCGCTACCTCAACATCGTCCACAACGGCCGCCGTCGCGTCGCCCTCGAAGACATCGAGATCGCGGGCCGGACCGTCCGGGCCGGCGAGGGCCTGATCATGGCCAACGACATCGCCAACCGCGACCCCGACGCCTTCCCCGAACCCGACCGCCTCGACCTCACCCGCGACGCCCGCCACCACATCGCCTTCGGCTTCGGTGTCCACCAGTGCCTGGGCCAGCCCCTGGCCCGCCTCGAACTCCAGATCGTCTACAGCACCCTCTACCGCCGCATCCCCACCCTCCAGCTCGCCACCGACCTTGACCGGATCCCCTTCAAACACGACGGATCCGTCTACGGCGTCTACGAACTCCCCGTCACCTGGTAACCCACCGCCCCCGCCGAAGGAGACCCCGTGAAAGTCACTCTCGACCAGGACAAGTGCGTAGCGTCCGGACAGTGCGTCGTCGCCGCGGCCGACGTATTCGACCAGCGCGACGAAGACGGCATCGCCGTCCTCCTCAACCCCAACCCCACAGCCCAGCAGGCCGACGACACCCGCCACGCCGCAGCCGTCTGCCCCGCACTCGCCATCCACATCCAGGAATGACACACCGTCCGGAGTGACGCCCCCGGGCTCGGGGACCAGTCTCCTCGCTCTCCGGCGGAACGGGGAGACTGCGACGCCCGGTTCATCACTTTGCGTGACTTTCCGTGACGCGCCGTCGTTCCGGGTGCCATGGTGGAGCCATGAAGATGATCAGGGCTCTTACCGCAGCGACCGTCACGGTGGCCGCTCTCCTCACCGGACCCGCCGCGCCCGCGCATGCGGCGCCGTACTGGAACAAGAACGTCAAGTGCAAACAGACCGACCCGGAGGGCAGGGTCATTCCCACCCGCGTGGGCAACCATGAGCTCGGGTGGAATCACTTCTCCGGCAAGCACAACATCAGAAAGTGCGCGATCGTCAACGCGGCTCTCGCCGGTAAGGTCGACAAGAAGAACGGCGCCCGGCTCGAATACTGGGGCTATGCGATCAACGGCAGCCGCCGGGTGCCGATCGTCGTCATCGTCCAGTACGCGCGTAAGACATCCGACGGGCGGTACGACGCCGGCGCCGGGCAGAGGATCGGCGTCATCACCGCCTACTGCAAGGGCACGAACAAGTGCCCCAACTGGATCAACGAGTGACATCCATGGATGAAGAGATCGCGGAGCAGCAGGCGGACATCACTCGTCTGCTGCTTCATCACATCCACGCACCGCTCATCGGCACCCAGTACATCCGGGGCATCCTGCCCGTGCCGCCGCCCGCCGAGGCCATCCGGATCGTCACCGGCACCGGCCCCGACCACACGCCGGACCGACTGACCGCCTACGAGATCCCTCTGCGCATGGGCGAGGATCCGGTCATCGCGGGCGAGATCACCGGCATTCTGCGCACTTTGCACACCGGTACCCGCCTCTACTCCAGCGACAGCGTCAGCACCGTGATGAGCATGACACTCGTCCAGGTGGACCTGGAGACCGTGGACGGGACCGCCGCCACTCCTGACGACAATGCCCTGATCATCCTGCGTGGCATCGCCTGCCCTTTCACCGAGGAACAGCCGGACCCGCGCCTGCGCGGCTTCCTGTTCCTCGACCAGGACCGGCTGCGTCTCTATGTCGACACCGAGAACATCCCCGGCGTGATCGCCGCCGACGTCCGCCCGTCCGGCGCCATCACCGCCCTGCTCGCGGCCCTGCCGTCCTTGATCACCGAAAAGGAACGCATAACGCCGGCCGACACCGATCCCCACTGCTCCCACCTGGTGGACCTCACCGACTGGTAGGAGAACGCCGGAGGCCGGCGAGACCAGGCGTCACTATCGGCGAGGCGCGGCTCGAACGGCCCGACCACCGCGCGGGAGATTCGGCGGGACCGCTCCTTCAGCCCAGTGTGATCCGGGCCGCGACCGGCAGGTGGTCGCTGCCGGTGGCGGGCAGGGTGCGGATATGGCCGACGGTCGCCGAGCGGGCCATGACCTGGTCGATCCGGGCCAGCGGGAAGGCGGCGGGGAAGCTGAAGGCGAAGCCTCGTTCCGCCACGTTCATCCGCGAGGTCAGCGGGGCCAGCGCACGGTCGTCGACCGTGCTGTTGAGGTCGCCCAGGAGGATCACCGTTCTCAGCTCCTCGGCGGCGACAGCCTTGCCCAGCAGGCCGACGCTCTCGTCGCGCCAGGAGGACGCGAGACCGCTCGCCCGGACACGGACCGAGGGCAGATGCGCGACGTACGCGGCGATCTCGCCGTGCGGCGTATGGACCACGGTCCGCAGACCGCGGCTCCAGGCCTCCGCGATCCCTTGAGGTTTGATGTCCAACAGCCGGGTGCCGGTCAGGGGATGCTTCGACCAGAGTCCGACGGTGCCGTGGACCGTGTGGTACGGGTAGTCCGGCGCGAGAGTCTCCTCGTAAACCGCCAGCGCAGGACGCACCAGCTCCTCCAGCGCGATCAGATCGGGCTCGGCGTCGGCCAGGGCGCGGGCCGTGCCCGCCGGGTCGGTGTTCTCGTCGCTGACGTTGTGCTGCACCACGAGCAGGTCGTACGCGCCGGGCTCCGCCACGGGCAGGAGCAGCCCGCCGAAGAGGTACGTCCAGGCAGCCACCGGCAACAGCAGGGCCGCCTGCGCGACGGCCGAACGACGCAGCAGCGCCAGGCCGAACAGCACCACGACCACCAGGCCGAGCCATGGCAGGAAGGCTTCCAGCAAACTGCCCAGGCCGCCCACGGAATTGGGGACGGCCCGGCGAAACGCCAGCAGCCCGGCCGTCAGCACCGCAAGCACGGCGAGCACCCGCCCACGCGCCCAGACCGACCGCGCCCTCGCCTCGCCCTTCACCGTCGGCGTCGCACCTCTGTCCGCCCGCACCTGCTCCACCATGGCCTCCCGTCCACTTGACCTTGTCCCTCAGGACGAGTCACCAGGTGAATCAGTTTCCGGGACGGCGCACCCGCCGGTCTCGTCACGCGTTGAGTACGCCCGCGCCCAGGAGCCCGAAGAGCGCCATGCCGATGACGACGCGATAAACGACAAAAGCATTGAAGGAGTGCTTGGCGACGAATTTCAGCAGCCAGGCGATGGAGGCGTACGCGACGACGAACGACACCACGGTGCCGACCGCCAGAGGCAGCGCGCCCACTCCGCCGCCCGTCGCGTCCTTGAGTTCGTACAGTCCCGCACCGGTCAGGGAAGGGATACCGAGGAAGAAGGAGAGACGCGTCGCGGTGACCCGGTCCAGATCGAGGATAAGACCGGTGGACATGGTCGCGCCGGAGCGGGAGAACCCGGGGAAGAGAAGCGCGAGGATCTGTGAACTTCCCACCAGCATCGCGTCCTTGAGCGAGGTGTCGTCCTCACCGCGCTTGTGCCGCCCTATCTGGTCGGCCGCCCACATCAGCCCGCTGCCGACGATCAGTGACCCGGCCACCACCCACAGCGAGGCGAGCGGCCCTTCGATGAGCGGTTTCGCGACCGGGCCGACGATGACGATGGGAATGGTGGCGTAGATGACCCACCAGGCGAACCGGTAGTCGTGATGGTGCCGCTCCTCGCGATCGGCCAGACCACGCCCCCACGCGGAGACGATCCGCACGATGTCCTTGAAGAAATACGTCAGAACCGCGGCGATGGCACCGACCTGGATCACCGCGGTGAAAGCGACGACCGCTTTGTCGTCCACCGGAATGTCCATCAGCCCTTCGGTGATCTTCAGATGTCCGGTCGAGGACACCGGCAGGAATTCGGTCACCCCTTCCACAATGCCGAGAACGACGGCCTGTCCAATGCTGATGGTGCTCAATTGTTCCGTCCTTGGAGTGTGGTCGACGGGTGCGGCGTGCGGCCTCCGCCGTACGTGACGGCCGACATCACGGGCCGGCGGGCATGCGTGGCAAACTCATGGAAGGCCGCCATCTTCTACGCGCGCGTAGAAGATGAATGTGACTGTAGAGGACGGACGAGGAGGCAGCCAACCTTGGACACGGATGAGCCCTCCGGGGCGTATGAGGCGGACCGCCGCCTGGCGAACGGCAAGCGCGAGGCCGAAGTGCTGGCCGCGCTCCGGTCGGCGCCGGGTCCGCTCACGCCCCGGGAAGTGCTGGAGCGGATGGGCGGCGGCCTGTCGTACAGCACGGTGGTGACGATCCTCACCCGGCTCCACGACAAGGACGTACTGGCCAGGGAGCCGCGTGGACGGGCCTTCGCCTACGCGCCGGTCACGGACGAGCCGGGATTCGCCGCCCGCCGGATGCACCAGGCCATGAAGGAGGTAACGGACCGCGAGAGCGTCCTGATGCGATTCGTCGACGACCTGTCCGCCGTCGACGAGAAGCTGCTGCGCAGGCTGCTGGACGCCGACCTGGATCTGGACCGGGCCGATCCGGATACGGGAGAGGCAGACCCGGAACCAGGACAGTAGGAACCGCCACAAAAGCAACCTTGTCCGGTTCTTGGATTGGCACGTGGCCGGGTACGTGGCAACCCGGCCGGTACCGCATGCACGGTCTGATCCGCCTTTACGCCGCCGAGCGGCTCAGCCGATGGCCGACCAGACGGCCGTCATAGCGTGGTTCCGCGCCGAGTACGCCTGCCTGCTCGCCGCGCCCACCGCGCTCACCGTGCCGCCGATCCATTGCGAGCGACAGAGCCGACGGAGCGGCTGTCCGCGGTGTGTTTCTGCGTATGTGACATGTGCCGGTATTCGCCCTCGGCGGCGATGAGCTGACTGTGTGTGCCGGCCTGCACGACGCGTCCGTCCCTCATCACCAGGATCTGATCGGCCTCCCGGACGGTCGAGAGCCGGTGGGCGATGATGAGGCACGTTCGTCCGCTCAGGAACGGTCGGAGGCTCTCCAGCAAGGCGCGTTCCGTGATGTTGTCGAGTTGGGACGTCGCTTCGTCCAGAACGACGATGCGGGGTGCTTTGAGCACCAGCCGGGCGATGGCGAGCCTTTGGCGTTCGCCGCCCGAAAGATTCACTCCCTGATCGCCCAGTACGGTGTCCAAGCCGTTCGGGAGCCGTTCCACCGCGTTCCATATCTGCGCGACGCGGCAGGCGTCGACGATGTCGTTCTCGTCCGCGAGAGGGCGGGCCAGCTGGAGGTTCTCCCGGACGGTGCCGTGGAGGAGAAAGGCGTTCTGGGTGACGACACCCACCGTGGACCGCAGCGATCGCAGTTGCGTACGGCGGACATCCTGGCCGCCGACCTCGATGCGACCGGAACCGATGTCCCAGGACCGGGTCAGCAGATGCGCGAGGGTGGACTTTCCCGCACCGGAGTGGCCGACGACACCCACCGTCGTCCCCGGCGCCGCCTCGAACGTCACTCCGCCCAGTATCTCGCGCGGTGTCCCCGCGGGGACGGTGACGGCGGCGCGGGGAGCGGACTTCAAGGAGGCGAGTCCCGTGGCTGTCTCGTGGGGGTAGGCAAAGGTGACGTCGGTGAACGTCACCGACGTGCCCGGCACGGGTTTCGCGTCTTCGTGCTCCACGATGTCCGGGCTGTATCTCATGATCTCGCGCACACGCTCGAAGCAGACCTCTCCGGCCGCCAATTCGAGTCTGCATCCGGGAAGGGCGGTGAGCGGCCCGTAGATCCTGGCCAGAAGAGCGACCATGGCCACCATGGTGCCCACGGTGAGGGAGCCCCGCGCGACCAGGACGCCCGCCGCCGTGTAAACACCGGTGGTGACGAGCGCGACAAGCAGCGTGAGCGCCGCGCCGAGCTTGCCGTCCAGGACCGCGCCGCGCACGGTGACGTCCCGTAACCGGTGGACGTGCTGCCGGAAGCGGTCCGCTTCACGTCGCCGGTCACCGTAGAGGCGGATGATCTCCGCTCCTCCCGGGCTCAGCCGTTCCGCCGCCATCGAGTCCAGATCGGCGGTCGCGGCCAGTTGCCGGCGCGTCAGGACGCGCAGCGTCGAACCGGAACGCGTGGTCAGGACATGGAACACGGGTGCGAGGCAGAGGACCGCGAGTGCGACACGCCAGTTCAACAGGAGAATCGCCGCGCCGGCGACTACGAGTGTGACAAGCGCCGACACCACCGTGGCGAGAGTCCGTGTGACGAGGTCACGCACTCCTTGGACATCGCCGTGGAGACGCGAGACGATCGCCCCGGCCCGGGATCCGGCGAAGAACGCGGCCGACTGTTCGTGCAGGTGCTCGTACAGATCGGTCCGCATGCGGGCGGACACTTCTTCCCCGAGCCGCGCGAGCATCCAGCGTTCGGTCAAGGCGGAGCCCGCGGTCACCGCTCCGGCGGCGAGCAGGGCGCCGCCCAGGGCGTAGACGCGTCCCGTGTCCCCGGGGATCGCACCGTCGTCGATGAGCCGCTGGGTGAGGAACGCGGGCAGTACCGCCAGCACCGCGTTGCCGGTGATCAGAGCAGCGGCGAGAGCGATGCGCAGGCGGAACACGGCGAGAAAGGTGGAGAGCCGTACGTAGTCGTCGCGCGCCATGGACCTTTTCCTCGGGAGTGGATGCGCCGGTGTGCCGACGGGCGGTGTGCCGACGGGCGGTGTGCCGACGGGCGGCAGGCCGAAGCCCGGCCGCCCGTCGGCGGGCCCGCTCATGTCAACGGGCAGAGCGACTTACCTGGCCGACTTACCTGGCCGACTTACCTGACTGTCTACCTGACTGAGCGTCAGCCACACGCGAACCAGGACACGTTGGACGGGCGGTTGTTGCCGCACGACCAGAGACTGATGTCGCTGGCCATCGGAGCCGCCTCGACCGATTCCTCGGTGGATTCCATTCCTTGCAGGTCGTACAGACTCATATCTCTTCCTCCATGTCGCCTCCGGTGAGGAGGCACTTCTCCGGGGCCGGTCGGTCCCGGAAGCTGAGTGCGGCCGGTTGCCGCGGTCGTCCCGGCGGGAGTCGTCACAGTCACGGCTGGAGTCATCACAGGAACGGAAGGCATGCCGGCTTTCCCGCATGGCGCACACCGTGCGCCGCGGCGAGGGCCAGCAGCACTCCGGCACCACCGGACGCCAGGTCCATCGACAGACGCAGCAGTTGATCGCCCGGGAAGGCGACGGCATCGCGCCAGCGGAGTGTGTGCCAGTTGAGGCCCAGCATCTGGCGGACCACGCTGTCGTCCTCCAGAGGCAGCTGATCGCCATGCCGAGTGGCGTGGAAGAGCAAGGGCCCGCAGCGGCCGTCGAAGAGGCCGGAGAAGACGTAGAAGTCCGAGGAGGCCGCTCTTTCGGCGCCGCGCAGCATGTCCTGAAGTGCCGGATCAGGCGTGCTGCGCAGATAGCGCCGCAGCGCGAAACCCACGCCCACACTCCCGGTGCTGAGATAGGGGACGGTCCGCCATCCTTCGTTGACGTGCAGTACACCGGCGGCGTCGGTCACGCATCGGCGCAGATCCTGTTCGAGAGCGATCCTGGCCGCGGCCCGATAGGTTTCGCGTCCGGATGCCTCGAACATGGCGGTCAGGAACACGGCCGCTCCGGATGAACCGTGCATCAGTCCCGCCCGTGCGCGAGTGCTGCCACCGCTCACTTCCGGCAGTTCACCGGCGGCGACGACACGGGAGCCGACAAGGTCCGCGAGGTGTTCGGCCTGTTCGCGGTACGTGGGCTCGCCCGTGCGCTCGGCGAAGGCCAGACAGTTCAGCCCGATTCCGGACAGTCCCGAGAACAGGCTGCTGCCCAGCCCTTCGGTGCCCGCGCCTTCGGTGCCCGCGCCGGAGGCCCGCGCCAGCAGTCGGACGGCCTCCTCCTGACGGCCCAGCTCCCACAGAACGTATGCCATCCCGTGAAGCCCGTTGTAGAACCCGGGCGGGATCGGCTCTGTACGGTCCTGGGTCCGCCTGATCAGCCACTCCTCACCCTCTTCGTAGCGAGAAGCGCCGCTGGCCCGCAAGGCCCACAGCACTCCTGCCGCGCCATGGGCCAGGGACAGACCGCCGCCCGCCGTGAACTGCGCGATGTCCCCGGGAAAGAGACGGTCGGTCCGGCCGGGGGACGCGCTCGCGTGGACGGCGGACGCCAGGGAGTCTCTGAGCTCGGCCCACTGGGACGGGTCGGCCTCGATCCGAGGGCTGGGCAGCCGCGACCGCCTGCTGTTGGCCGCCTTTTCGCCATTGCCACCGGCCTCCTCACCATTTCCACCAGCCTCTCCGAGAGTCGCCACCGCATTGTCGAAGAGGCGGCGATCGATGGAAAAGGTGTCGGCGATCAGGTCGGCGAGATGTTCGGCCTTTCTCCGGTCGAGCCGGATGAGGGTGGTGAGAGGCACATACAGGGCAAGCTGCAAGGCGGCCAACGCGTACGCATCGGCCTCAAAACCCTGCCGGTCGGCCGGAGCACCAAATCCAGGATGCTCCAGACTGTGGCGCCGGGGAGTGTCGACCGGCCAGCTCACTTCGAAATCGACAAGCACGGCCCGTATGTCGGCGCCTTCTTCCACCACCATGACATTGAAGGGATGCAGATCGCCGAAGACGATGCCGCGTTCGTGGACCGCTCGCAGGGCCGTCGATACGGCGTCCCACACGCGCTGTGCCCAGCGGCCGTACTCGGCGAACCGGCCCCGGGCCTGGACCGCCCCGCAGATCGGGTTACGCTGCGCATAGAACTGGTTGAGAGGGATCGCGTCGACAAATTCCTCGACGAGGAACTCGTTCTCTCCGAAACGGCAGTAATCCACCAGTTCGGGAACGCAGGCAAGCCCGCGCAACCGCTCCAGAACATCCCGTTCATTCCGCAGCCGGGCAACGGCATCTCTGCCGCCGGCATCAAGGCCGGCATACGGACGGGCTTCTTTGATGATGAGCCGGCGGCCCGATGTGCGGTGCTTGCCCTCGTAGACACCGCCTCCGTTGGAGAAGTGAACGGCACGGACGATCTCGTAAGGAAACTCGTCAACCTTGAGTTCAGCGCGCCGTTCCAGCTCCGGCTGGAGGAACGGAGGCGGGGACACCCAGTCGGGCAGCCGGAATACCGGTCCGCGGGTATCCGGCTCCAAACTGCCCGAAGGTGTCTCTATACCGGACTGGACAACGCCGTTCGCGTCGACGTACTTGCGCTCGAGAAAAGATCCGTAACGGACGTAGAGCGGTCCGTCCTTCCAGCGCAGATCACTGAGAATGTACGGGCCCTGCTCACCGTCCAGCATGGCGCCGAGCCCGTCCAGGACACGAAGCAGCTCCGCATCGCCGACGGGATACAGCGTGGCGAGTTTGCCGCTGCCGGCCCGGTCCGCGTACTTGGAGTTCTTGAGCATGTATTCCCGCAGATCGGGAACGAGTTTGAAGGCGATGCGATGTGTGGTGCAGTAGTCCCACACACGGGACGCGACGGAGTCGGCATTCGCCACGGCAGCCGACACATGGACCTTCCATCCCTGGGCGGGCAGGGTGGTCGTGGAAGGAAGATAAGTGATCCAGACGCCTCTGCGTCGGCGTTCCCAACCGGACGGGAGCGGAGAGCTGTGAACGGACAGGTGGTCCGATTCACTGATGCCGGAGCTGAGTTGATCGTAGAAGTCGTGATCGCTCAGACAGAATTCCTGGTATCGCGGATCCATAGCTCCCTCAGCCGTCGGTTCGGATCGGGCAAAGCGGCGCCAGTGCGCCGGATTCTGACCACCGGTGGTGCCGCAAGGAGAAAACCGGTCCGGCCCCGGAACCGGACCCGGACACTCCATCGTCCTGACGACAGCGAATGAGATCCCGAACGGCGCCTGGGCCCTCACCCGTATCGCGTGCCACTCACTGTGCACGGGGGGCATTGGCGAAACCTTGCCCAAACCTTGAATCGCCTGTCCGGACCGGCGATACGGAGTCGCTCTGCTTACCTGGCCATCTACTTAGTCATCTACTTGGCGATGGCGGCGACGGGCTCCAGGGCCAGTCGCGCGTAGTGGTCCTGTCCTTGTCCCACAGCGCGTACCGTCGTTGCCGTCCCGGGTGCCCTGAGCCGCGGCGGTGGAGGCGGCGATACGGGTCCGGGTTACGGCTGGTCTGACACGGCGGCTGGGCCGCTGCGTACAGCGGGCCGCGGTTCGTGACTCCTGCCGGTTCGTGACTCTTGCCGGTTTCCGGCAAGGAAACAGACGCTGGAATTGCCGGTGCCGTACCCACAGCTCGCGAAAGCACGGCTTGCGAAATCCGGTCAGGGTACGGTGCAGCATTCCGCTGTCCCGCTCCATCGATGAAGGAAGCAACAGAACCCGTATGAGATCCCGCATGAGACACCGATACGTTTGGGGAACCGCCGCCGCAGCCGCGGTGGGACTCTCCGGAGCACTCGTACTCCAAGGAGTGACCGGGCAGTCCGAGGACAGTGCCGCCGGTCACGGCGCGTCCGATCCCGTCAGGCCTCATGCCCGCACCGCACCGCTGAAGACGGCCGACAACGGCAGCCGCGCGAACCTCAAGCAGCAGGACACCGAGCCGTTCAGCATGCTCGGCATCACCTGGACCGACCCGTCGGCCCGAATAACGGGAACGGTCGAAGCACGTACGCGTTCGACGGGCTCCGGCCGGTGGTCCAACTGGCTGCGGCTGGACGGCGACAGCGGACAGGGTGAAACCGGCGGGAAGGGCTCAGCCGGCGGGAAGGGCGGATCCGCGGCCCTGCGCGGAGGCACCGAACCCGCTTGGGTGGGCCCGTCGGACGGTGTCGAAGTACGGATCACCGCGGGCGGAAAGACGACCAACGGGCTGCCGGCCGGACTGCGCCTGGACATGGTCGACCCCGGCGAGAACGCACCGGGCAAGGGCGCATCGGCCGGCATGGAACCCGCCGGGTTCCATGCCGACACCGCCGACACCGCCGTCGCTCTGGAAGACCCGACGCCGTCGGCCGATACCGGCGGCCCCGGTGCCGAACCCTCCACGGACATACCGCCGAGCGACGGGCCCACCGCCTCCCCCACCGAGACCGGGACAACGACGGCTCCGACAACTCCTGCGACTCCGACGCCTCCGGCTCCTTCGGGCAGCACGCCGGGCTCGTCCGCGCCCTCGTCGGCCCCGCCGTCCACGAGCCCGAGCGCCACGGCACCCACGCCTCCGTCGTCCACCGCGCCGCGCCCGACGATCACTTCACGCGCGGCCTGGGGAGCGGACGAGTCGATCAGCCCTGAAGAGCCGAGTTATCTGCCGGGCGGGAAGATCAAGGCGGTCGTGGTCCACCACACCGCCGAGAGCAACGGCTACACATGCGCCGAAGCCCCGGCCGTCGTGCGCGGTATCTACGCGTATCACGTCAGGCAGTTGGGCTGGAAGGACATCGGCTCAACTTCCTCGTCGACAAGTGCGGCACGATCTACGAGGGCCGCAAGGGCGGTGTCGACCTGCCGGTGATGGGGGCTCACGCGTACGGCTTCAACTCCGAGACCACCGGTATCTCGGTCCTCGGCACATATACCGATGTCGCGCCGAGCGAGGCCGCCATGGTCTCCGTGGCCAGGATCGCGGCCTGGAAACTCGGCCAGTACGGTGTGAGCCCGAGCGGCACCACCACGCTCACCGCGGGTGCGGACGCCACCAACTACTTCGGCAAGTCCTGGTCCGCGGGCGCGCAGTTGAGCTTCCCGGTCATCCACGGCCACCGCGACGGCTACAACACCCAGTGCCCGGGCAACCAGTTGTACGACCGGCTGGCCACCGTACGGAGCTGGGCCACGGGACCGGTCACCGGCCTTGCGATCAAGTCCGTCACCGGCGCCGGCCTCTCCGGTACGACGTACTACACGCGGGCCGGGATCACCGTGAACTGGTCGGCCACCACACCGGCGTCGCTGATCTCGAAGTACGAACTGCTCGTCGACGGCAAGACCGCGGCCACCACCGCGGGCAGCACCACCTCGGCGAAGGCGACGCTGGCGGTGGGCACGCACCAGATCCAGGTACGCGCGACACACCAGTCCGGCAAGACCGCCGTGTCCGCGATCGCCACGGCCGTCGCCGAGACGACGGCGCCGTCCTTCCCCACGAAGCCGAACCTGTCGCTGCGGACCGGCACGGTCAACACCACAGCCGTTCCCGTCAAGCTGAGCTGGAAGGCCACCGACAACGCCGCGCTGAAGGAGGTCAGACTGACCGCCCCGCTCGCCGCCACGTACGGCCCGACGACCACCAGCGCGAACCACACCAGCAAGTCCGGCGCGGCCACCTCGTGGTCCATGACGGCCTATGACCACGCGGGCAACAGCGCCACCTCGTCCGTCGCAGGCACGCCGGTCATCCTCCAGGAGACCGCCGCCACCAAGTCCGGCACCTGGACCACCAAGTCCTCCACCAGCTACCTGGGCGGCAAGTCCTACTCCAGCTCGGCCAAGAACGCCTCCCTGAGCTGGACCTTCACCGGCCGCTCGGTCGCCTGGGCCGTCTCCCGGGCCTCGACCTCCGGCCAGGCCCACATCTACATCGACGGAACCAAGGCGGCAACGGTCGACCTCAAGTCACCGACCACCAAATACCGCGACGCACTGTGGACCAAGACCTGGCCCACCTGCGCGAAGCACACCATCAAGATCGTGGTAGCCGGCACCACAGGCCGCCCGGCCATCACGACGGACGGCATCGTGTACCTGAAGTAGCCAACGCCACCCCACAGCTCCCCGGACCACCCACCAGCGCTCCGGGGAGCTGTGGCCCGACTTGATGACGGCGCGAACCAGCCCACTTCGCCAGAAGGGCTGCGGCATGGCGGGCGATGGGCTCGGTGACGGGCTCGACGACGAGGCGGGAGAGAGTCCACTCCAGGGCAGGGCGATTGATCCGGGGGTGGACCACTTCCACGAGAGTGGCGGCGGAGGTGATGACCCGTAGGTCGTCGGCACGGGCGAGGGCGAGCCAGGCGGTGACCGCGCGGTCGCGCAGGACGGCCTTGGCCAGCCCCTCGCCGTCGAGGACCAGAGTGCCGCCTGGCACGGCGGGCGAGCGACTCACCCGGCGTCCGCCCCACCCTGCGCCTGATGCCGACGGGCCTGCTGAAGCTGATCGCGCAGAGCCTGGACTTCCTCGTCCGTGACGGGTCCGTGCTCAGCCTCCGCGACCGCGATGAGGTCGTTGAGGTTGTCCCGCTCGATCTGCCGCGCGACGGCCGCCGCGACGTAGGCGGACAGCCCGGATGGACCGCTGCGGGCCACATGAAAAAGACCCTCTGCTCAGCGTTCCCGCTGGTCAGAAGGTCCATCCGGAAGTGCCCCCGGCAGGATTCGAACCTGCGCACACGGCTCCGGAGGCCGTTGCTCTATCCCCTGAGCTACGGGGGCGTATCGCTGTGGTGGCGACGGGTGAAACCCTACCAGCTTCGGTGGGGTGGCTGTGAACAGGTATTTCCGGGGCGGTGGCGGGGTCAGGCCGAGGAGCGTTTGGTTCTGGTGGGGGCCGTCTTCTTGGCGGGCGTCTTCTTCGCCGTGGTCTTCTTTGCCGCCGTCTTCTTCGCCGGGGTGGTCTTCTTGGCGGCGGTCTTCTTGGCGGCGGTCTTCTTGGGCAGCTCGGTCACGTCCGCGACCTCGCTCTCGTCCCCGCGTGCCTGCTTCGCCGCGCGCACGCTGTTCTCCAGCGCCGCCATCAGGTCGATGACCTTGCCGCCGCCGGCCTCCGCCGGTGCGTGTTCCGGTGCCGGTGCGCCCTCCGCCTTGGCGGCGATCATCTCTTCGACCGCCTCACGGTAGTCGTCGTGCAGCGAGTCGAGTTCGACCGTGCCGAGAGTGTCCATCAGGGCGTCGGCCAGGTCGAGTTCGACGTCCCGTACGGTCACCTCGGCCTCCGGCGCGACGCCCTCCGGGGCGCGGATCTCGTCCGGCCAGAGCAGGCCGTGCATCGCGATGACGTCGTCGACCACCCGCAGCATGCCGAGCCGCTCGCGTCCCCGCAGGGCGAACTTGGCGATGGCCACCCTCTTGCTGCGTTTCAGCGCCTCACGCAGCAGGGTGTACGGCTTGGCGGCCGGGACGCCGCTCGCGGCGAGGTAGTACGCCGCGTCCATCTGGAGCGGATCGATCGAGTCCGCCGGCACGAACGCCACGATCTCGATCGTCTTCGCCGTCGGCAGCGGCAGCGCGGCCAGGTCCTCGTCCGTGATCGGGATGATCGAGCCGCCCGCCTCCTCGTATCCCTTGCCGATGTCGGCCGCCGTCAGCTCCTTGCCGTCCAGTTCGCAGACCTTGCGGTAGCGGATACGGCCGCCGTCCTCCTTGTGGATCTGGCGGAAGGAGATGGAGTGGTTCTCGGTGGCGTTCACCAGCTTGATCGGGATGCTGACCAGCCCGAAGGAGATCGCACCGTTCCATATGGATCGCACGTTCCATCCCTTTCATCCGTTAATCGTGAGATTTATGGGATTCTCATCGTATGACGCCGATCACAGTGGTGGACGGGCGGCGCCTCTCTCTCAGCAATCTGGAGAAGGTGCTGTACGGCGCGACAGGCACCACCAAGGGCGAGGTCCTGCACTATTACGCCCGGACGGCGGGCCCTCTCCTGGCCCATCTCGCCAACCGCCCGGTCTCCTTCCTCCGCTACCCGGACGGGCCCGGCGGCCAGGTCTTCTTCACCAAGAACCCACCGCCCGGCACGCCCGGCTGGGTACGCGTCGCCGAGGTGCCCAGAAAGACGGCGGACAGCGGCAGGCAGGTGGTGGTGGAGGATCTGCCGACGCTGATGTGGGCGGCAAATCTGGTCGTGGAGTTCCATACGCACCAGTGGCAGGCCGATACGCCCGGCTACGCCGACCGGCTGGTCTTCGACCTGGACCCTGGCGCGCCCGCCACGGTCGTGGAGTGCTGCGCGGTGGCACGCTGGCTGCGCGAACGGCTGGGCGAGGACGGCCTGGAGGCCTACGCGAAGACCTCCGGCTCGAAGGGCCTCCATCTCCTGGTACCGCTGGAGCGCGCGCCGTCGGCCGATGTCTCGGCGTACGCGAAGGGCCTGGCCGTCGAGGCCGAGGCTGCCCTGCCCAAGCAGGTGGTCCATCGGATGAGCCGCTCGCTGCGCCCGGGAAAGGTCTTCGTCGACCACAGCCAGAACGCCGCGGCGAAGACGACCGCCGCGCCCTACACCCTGCGGGCCCGGTCGGAACCGACGGTCTCCACACCCGTGACCTGGGACGAGATCACGGACTGTACGGCGGCCGAGGAGCTGGTCTTCCGGTCGGCGGACATCGCTGCGCGGCTGGAACGGTACGGAGACCTCCTCGCCCCGCTCCTCGATCCGGGCCACGCCGGGCCACTGCCGGAGACATAGCCCCACCCAGTGGTGTGGCGCGAGCCACCACTACGCGAGCCACCGCCACTACACCGACAGCCATGTGTGGCGATCGCGGGCCGTCGCGTACAGGGCCTCGATGTCCGCCGGTTTGAGTACGCCTCCGAGGGACGCCAGCGTCGAGATCTCGGTATCACGCAGGATCCGTACGTCCGACGAGGACGGCACCGCGTCCAGCCGGGACGCCTCGGCCACGGCGAGGACCGGGCGTACGGCGGTCGCCAGGGCGAACGAGGCGCGCTCGGCCGCACGACGGGCCCAGCGGAGGTGAGGCTGCGGTTGGGCACGGCCCGTACGGACCATGGGATCGGCGATGCGGACCCGCCGTCCGCGCGCGGCGACGGTACGTACGGCCAGGACGCCGGCCGGGCCGATCGCGAGATGGTCGATACGGGCGCCGACGCCGGCCCCGGGGAGCGGTATCGAGTGCAGCACCCGCCAGCCCGCGGCCTCCAGACGGTCGAGATGGTCGCCGAGGAGTTGTTGGGCGAGGAGTTCTCCGTGCCGCGGGTCCCTGCGATGTGGGTCCCTGCGATATGGATCGCCGCGATGTGGGGCCGTCGGCCATGTGCTCGGGCCCCATGTGCCGGTACTCCATATGCCCACGCCCCAGGTGCCCCGGCGGAACCACCTATGCCGTTCGGGCGCCGGAAACGCGTCCAGTTCCGCGTGGAGCGCCTCGCCCGGACGGTTGGGCGCGAGGTCGTCGTCCGGGTGGAGGGAGAGCCGGTCCAGATCGGCCGGTGTCGGTATCGGTGGCGGTCCGACCGCCACCTCACCGGTGATGTACGGCGCGAGGGCGGCGAGCACATCCTCGCGTGCCGCGCCCGGGAGCACACTGATCCGCCCACCGGCCGCGCCGTCCGCGTCGGCGGCGCCGTCGTACCAGGCGACGGCCGTGCCGTCCGGCAGGCTCACAAAGAGCCGGTCGCGGCCCCGGACACGGACCGGCGTGACACGTAATCGGATCGTCATGCCACCTCACCCCCACTGCCACCATGGGAACAGTCACCGGCCCGCGGAGGCAATAGGTCACGCCGGCTGCCGACTGCCGCCCGCCGCCACCCACCCACCCGCCCG
>NZ_FMDK01000075.1 GCF_900091995.1 Streptomyces sp. MnatMP-M17 | reverse complement strand
GGCGGCCCGCAGCCGCTCGGCCTCCGGCGCGGCCCGCGCGATCACCCGCACGCCCTGCATCACCACGAGCAGGAAGCGGGCGATCTCGTGCGCGTCCTTGTCGGCGGCCAGCTCGCCCTGCGCCTGCGCACGCAGCAGGGAGGAGACCAGAGCCGTCTCCACAACGCTCCAGCTCACCTCCACCTGGCGGGCGACCTCCGGATCGCGTGGGGACAGCTCCACGGCCGCGTTCACCACCAGACAACCCCGGCGGCGCGGGTCGGTCAGGGCCTCGGTGACCCAGCTCTGCACGAAGGCGCGTACGGCCGGCAGCGCGGGTCCCGGCTGGGCGAGCGCCGTGACGAAGCCCGCCTCGCTGCCCCGCAGATACCGCCGCATGGCGGCCAGGTACAGGTCGTGCTTGCTGCCGAATGTGCCGTACATACTGGCCCGGCCGATGCCAAGGTGCTCGACCAGGTCGGCCATCGAGGTCGCCTCGTAGCCCCGCTCCCAGAACAGGTCCATCGCGCGCTGCAGCACCACGTCGGGATCGAATTCCTTGGTTCTGGCCATACCCACGAGGCTAACAACGAGCAGACCGACCAGTCCAGAAAAGCCCGCCCTCGGTGTGCTGAGGGCGGGCTTTCGGGTGCCGGGTACCGGCGGGCGTCACATCCGGTACCGCGGCGGGGGCGGGGCTCAGGCTCCCGGCAGCCGGACGGACTGCCCGTGCCGGAAGAAGTCGGTGGGGTCCCAGGCGGCCTTCACACGCTGCAGACGGGGATAGTTCTCGCCGTAGTAGAGCGTGGTCCACGGTATGCCCGACCGGTTGCGGCGCACGTAGGCCGACTTGTGGTCGCCGCGCAGCGTGGGGTCGACCAGGACAGAGTTGGTGACGCCCAGATAGCGCGTGGCCTGGAGCCAGGGCAGCCGCCGCGGTGTGGCGAACTCCGGCATCGGCCCGTGCTCGCCCATCGCGTTGGTCGCCGCGCCGTGGGGCACGCCCACGCCGTCGGAGACCGCCCGGAGGAACGCGTCAAACAGTCCGCGCGCGTCCGGGAGCGTCGCATCCATCTGGGTCAGCAGGCCGATCTGGCCGTTGGAGCGGTGGCTCAGGCTGAGGTTGGCGACCAGCCCGTCGTACGGGCCCCCGGCGGCGGCGTGCGCCTCGTGCCAAGCACCGTAGTTGCGGACCAGGGGGGTGACCGCCTGCTGCGTCATCTCCTCCCAGGGCCAGGAGACCGCGCTGAGCAATACCTCGGCCGGCGGCCTGGGCAGCAGCGAGCCGGGCGCGGTGCCCGTCGCGCCCGGTGAGCGGAACCAGTACCGTGTCACCACACCGAAGTTGCCTCCGCCGCCGCCGGTATGAGCCCACCACAGCTCACGGTAGGGATCGTCCGGTTCGCGCGTGGCGATTACCACCCGAGCCCGGCGCTGGGCATCGACGACGACCACCTCGACCGCGTACAGGTGGTCCACTATCAGGCCATCCCGGCGGCAGAGCATGCCCCAGCCGCCGCCGCTGACGTGCCCGCCTACGCCGACCGAGTAGCACACGCCGCCCGGGACGACGACTCCGTACGCCTTGTAGAGACGCTCGTAGACATCGGTGAGCGTGGCGCCGGCCTCGACCTCGAAGGCGCCACGCTGCTCGTCGTGGCGTACCGAGCTCATCTCGGAGAGATCGATGACCGTCTCGACGGCGTTGTTGAAGGCGAAGTCCTCGTAGCAGTGGCCGCCGCCCCGCACGGTGAGCCGTTTGCCCGCGTCGGCCGCCTGCTGCACGGCGTCGCGCACCTGCTCGGTGGAGGCGACCAGCCGCACGCTCGGCCCGGCCGGTCGCGACCGGTACCGCCGCGCCCGCCAGGACGGCCGCGTTCGTCATCAGGCGACGGCGCGACCAGCCGACGGCCGAGGACGCCTCCGTGCGGTCGTCGGGGGAAGGAGTACTGGATGCCACCGTCATACCGCCTTGATCGACAGGGAGTGGTTGAAGATGTTCTTCGGGTCCCACTGGGCCTTGACCGTCTGCAGCCGCCGGTAGCCGGACTTGAAGTACAGCTCGTGCCACGGGATGCCGGAGGTGTTGTGCCGGGAGTCCGCGAGATCGGCGTCGGCGTAGTTGATGAAGCAGCCGTCGGTGTCGGCGTTGGCGGCGGGCACGCCGCCGGAGGCCGCGTATACGTCCTGGTAGAAGGAGCGGATCCAGTCCAGGTGGGTGGCGTCCTGGGCGGGGGTCGGTCCAGAAGCTCACGTAGTGGAGCTTGAGGATCGAGTCGCGCTGCGGAACCGCCGTGTCGGCCGCCGGCACCGTGTTGGTCCTGCCCCCGTACGACGTGATCATGACGAGTGACGCGGGATGCGCGTAGTCCGTGCGTGTCATGTGCGTCCAGAACGCCTTGAGGTTGGCGTCGGTGAACCCGCGCCGCATGTACGCCGACTTGCCCTTGAAGCGTGTGGTGGTGTCGGTTCCGGTGAAGCCGGGCCACTGGGTGACCGCATGCAGCCATGAGATCTTGCGGCGGTCGTCCACGCGGAAGTTGACGCCGGTGCCCTCATTGACGGCGGCGAGGTAGGAGTCGAGCAGCGCGGCGGCGTTCGGCACCGATGCGTCGATCTGCGTCGTCATGGAGAACGGACCGGCCGACTTGTGCTGCGGCTTGAGCTGGCTGAAGAGCGTGGCGTACGGCGAGTCGGGCGAGCCGTTGGTCTCGTACCACTTGCCGAAGTTGCGCAGCAGCCGGGTGAACGCCGCCTCGGTCATATCGCTCCACGACCAGGTGACGTTCGAGACGATGACCTCGGAGGGCGGCTTGCGCAACTGGTCGGCTGCGGTGGTGCCGGTGGCGCCGGGGGAGCGGAACAGGTAGCGGGTGACCACGCCGAAGCTGCCGCCGCCGCCACCGGTGTGTGCCCACCACAGGCCGCGGCGACGTTTCCCGGCTGCAGCAGGGTGTCTCCCGCTGCTCCCGGGCCGCGTTCTGCCCGGAACGTGACCGCCCGCGCCTGATTCGGCCATGCCAGCCGATAACTGAGGCCGATAACTAAACTGGACCGTTCGTTCAAGTGAGTGCTAGCTTTTGATCACCTTAGTTGCCGGGGTTCCTGCAGCTATTTTGAGCCTATAGTGGAATGAGCATTCATCTATGGGTACTGTCTCTGGGGACACCTCACCCGGTACGGCCTCGCTCCGGCTGCGGCCGGGGCTGTCCTTCGCGCTCCTGGGCGCGGTCCAGATCACCCTGATCGCCACGATCACCGTCATCACGGTGGCTCTGCCGGCGATCCAGCGGGACTTACGGCTGGCCGACACGGATCTTGTCTTCGCCACTTCCGCCTACAGCCTGTCGTTCGGCGGGCTCCTGGTCCTCGGCGGTCGCCTTGCCGACCTCCTGGGGCACCGGACGGTGTTTGTCGCCGGGGTGGCCGTCTTCGGCGCAGCCTCGCTCGCCGCCGCGGCAGCCTCCACACTGTGGGTCATGGTGGCCGCCCGGTTCGCGCAGGGCGTGGGCGCGGCCTTGGCGGCCCCCGCCGCGATGGCGCTGCTCAGCTCGGTCTTCCCCGACACGGCGCGGCGCAGCCGGGCGATGGCGGTCTGGGGAGTGCTGGCCAGCATCGGCGCCAGCTCCGGCAACATCCTGTCGGGTGTGATCCTGTCCCGGGTCGAATGGCGCTGGGTGTTCGTCGCGCCGGCCGTCGTCTCTGCGGTGATCGTCCTGTGTGCGCCGTTGCTGCCCACGGGCCCCGCACGCCGGCGCGAAAGGCTCGACGTGCCGGGCGCCCTGCTCATCACGGCGGGGCTGACCGCGTTCATCTTCGGTCTGGGTGAGTCGGACTGGACGTGGATCGGCGTCGGCGTTCTGGGCCTGGCCCTGTTCGCGCTGACTCAGGCCCGGTCGTCCCGGCCGCTGGTGCCGCCGGCGCTGCTGGCGTCGGCCCGCAGGCTGGCGGCGCTGTTCGCCATCGGTGTGACGGCCGCCGCGATGGCGTCGTACTTCTTCCTCCTGGCGCTCTACTTTCAGAAGACGCTGGGCTATTCACCCCTGCGTACCTCGGCGGCCTTCCTTCCCCCCGTGTTCGCGGTGCTGTTCACGGCGTCGGCCGGCGGCCGGGCAGCGCGCCGGTTCGGGGCCGGTGTCCTGACGGCCGCCGGGCTGGCACTGGGGGCCGCCGGAATGGGCCTGCTCAGCACGCTCGACGCGGACTCCTCGTACTGGGGGGTGCTCGTGGTGGGGATCACACTCTTCCCGGTCGGCGCCGGCTTCACCTTCTCCGGGGCGACTGTGTGGGCGGTGGAGCGCACCGCGCCCGGGGAGGCCGGCCTGGTCGGAGGAGTCGTGAACACAGCTATGGAGGTAGGGCCTCCGGTCGGCCTGGCCGCCCTCGTACCGCTCGCCCTCTCGCACAGCGCCAGCCACGGGGCCGGCGAGGCCGCGGCGGACGTGAGCGGGTACGGCTTCGCCTTCGGCGTGGCGGCCGTCTCACTGGCCGTCGCCGCAGGGCTCGTACTGCTCCAGCGCGCGACAAGGTCTGCCAAGACCCTGCTGATCGCGCCTGAGGAGGAGTCGACAGCGGGCGCGGCCGGTGCCGCGTCCCGCGACTGACACAAGCCAACGCACCGCACACATCCCTGAGAAAACAAGGAGTTCGTCATGAGTACACGCTTCACCGACAAGGTCGTTCTCGTCACCGGCGCCGGCGGCGTTCTGGGCCGGACCGCGGCTCTTTCCTTCGCGGGCGAGGGCGCGACCGTTGTCGTGGCCGACCTCAACGAGAGCGGCGTCAACGAGACGGTCAAGCTGATCGAGAACGAGGGAGGCAGGGCTTCCGGCGTCGTCGTCGACGTCACCAGCTCCGAGAGCGTCAAGGCGATGGTGGACGCCGCGGTCTCCCGGCATGGAGGTTTGCACGTCGCATTCAACAACGCGGGCATCCTCGGCGGCGGCACGCCGGTCGGCGAGCACGACGAGGACGTGTGGAACAAGGTGCTCGCCGTCAACCTCACGGGTGTCTTCCTCGCCCTGAAGCACGAGACCGCGTACATGGCGGCCAATGGCGGCGGCGTCATCGTCAACACGGCCTCCAACCTGGGTGCCCACTGGCGCCTGGCCGGCATGAGTGCCTACTCGACATCCAAGGCCGGCGTCAGCTTCCTGACCCGTACCGCCGCGCTTGAATACATCAAGCATGGCGTGCGTATCAACTCCATCAGCCCGGGCCCGATCGACACCCCGATGTCCTACCTTCAGGGCGAGACCCGTGAGCAGCGTGACGCCCGCCTGGCCCCGACCGTGCCGCTGGGCCGGGTCGCCGATCCGCAGGAGGTCGCCAACGCCGTCCTGTGGCTGGCGTCGGACGAGTCCAGCTTCGTCGTGGGGCACGACCATGTGATCGACGGCGGTGCCACCGCCTGACCGCGGGGAGGCGTACGGCGCGGTGACGCGCCGCGAGGAGGGGGTCGCGGAAGCCGTGGCCCCCTTCGTATGCCCCGCGTGGAAGTTCTCGCCGCAGCCCGCAGCCCGCAGCCCGCACCGACCGCCGGACCTGACGAAGTTTCCCGATTTTGACGCAGCCGCCGGATCTGACGGGATGCGGCGGACCTGACGTCGTGCGCCGGAGCTGACGGAATTCCCTGGCGGTGATGAAAATCCCCGTACCTGACCATGTGTCCGGCGCCTGACATTCTCCGACGCATCTGATGATGTCGTGCATTCCGCTTTGCCGTTGGTCCGACGGCAGGGCATTCTCGTCTCTGTAATCGCCCGGAAAACGCGGAGAAATAAACGCCCGCTGGGCGTGGTGCAATTACGACGACTTGGCAACACAGTGACACGGAAAGCGAGTCGATGCGGACGCGCAAGGCCAGGTACTACCGCTCGCCGAGAAGCTGGCGGCAGCCATCGACCTGCTGGCCGAAACCCCGGCGACATGCGACAACCTCGACCTGAGCACGTGGTTCAGGCACCAAGCAAAGGAACTGGCCGCTACTCGCACAGGACCTTGGACCAAGGACCTGGACATAACCTTCTACGTCGCACTGTTCCTGCGCGTTGCACAGCACTCGATCCGACGCGGCTGCCCCATCGTCTGCACCTGAGGCCCACCTTCGGCCCCACTGGTCTCCCAGCGAACATCACCCACCGTGCACGCGTCACGGAAAGCGGGCCAGAGCCACGATAACGACAGCCGTTGTTCGCGGGTTTGGGAAGCACCCCGACCCACGGTCGGGAAAGGTTGATGGGTTGGGGAGGTGCCGGGTCCGTTGCCAGGTCCGCATCATCCATACCCCGCATCGGCTCCTAGCGACTGGCGCGGACGGCAGGGCCCGCCCCGTTCAAGTGAGCTCTGCCCCCTCGACAGTCCAAAGGTCAAGCAGGTCAGCGGATCTGGACGGGATGTCAGGTACCTCAACGGGACGGAGCACCGTTAGAGATTCTTCTTGGCGAGCCATCATCGCAAAGGAGAACCTGTCTACTTCCAAGCAGAGGTCGACATCGTCCGGGTGGTATCCACTCCGCAGCCCACCGGCGAGGTCTGCCGCGGCACGAGAAGTCCTCGCGCGGTGGAGATACGGGGCCGCCTCGATGTCGCCTCCGGCCATGCATTGGCCAATGTATTCAGCGCAAGCCAGGTCCTCGTCGGCCCGGCCTCCCTCGCCGGTGACAACGAACGTCACCGGACCGGAACTCTTGGTCTGGAGGAACCGCGCGGTCGGGCCGGCCACCACGAAGTTCGCGCACAAGACCAGTGGCGTGTTTGCGACGGCCAGCGCGCCCAGGGTTCCTGGCGTCGTCTTCTGCACCAGCGTGCGCCCAGTGAAATCGTATGACCTGAGCAAGCCAGGTGAGTTCACCGCGTCGAAGCCCGCTGCTGGAGCTCCGTCCTTCAAAGCCAGCCAACCCGAGCGGCTCTCCTACAAGGCAAGTGCCTCACCTTTTGTTGAGGCCAGGGCGATCCTCTCGACGCCACGCGAGAAGCCCCAGGCGGCCACGGTGAAGGCGCGCATGACGTCGATGACGACCGCAACACGGGGAACATCAGTCAATTCTGGGATGCCAACGAAGTGATGGCCCATCTCACTATTCTGACGCCACCGGATCATCCGAAGGGCCGGGTCTGCACGGTCATCGGCCTTGTCTCAACTTCGGGGGCGACGCGGTGTCGTGAGGGCCGTTGACCTGCACGTGAAGGATGTCAACGGGCTCGTGCACACGGTGTTTTCGGGTCTGTTCCCGCTGGATCGAGGACATGCCGACAAGGGCAGACGGACCGTGGTGGGCGCACGAACTCCGCAGGACACCGCCGTCTGCCCGGTGTGCCGGGCATTGTCGGGACGCGTGAACGGCTATCACTGGCGGACCATGGTCGGCCTACCAATGTGAGACCTGCCGCCATTCCGCCGAGCGCACCTGAGGTGATGGTAGCGACCTCAAGTTTGGAACGGCCACGAAGCGATCTGGAGGGTTCGCCGGGCTTGTCTCCTGGCGTCAGTCCGTGCATGTGCGCCCCAGCTGAACTGTCCTGCAACGCGCTTGGCGGCTGAGGAGGTAGAGCCCTCTGCCGGGCCTTGCGTCGTCAACTGCACTGTACAGGTCACCTGTTGACGCACATGCGCCTGTGCTTGTCTACTCGGCTGGGGGCGGAAGCATCGGGAGGATGTGTACCGGATGGCAGCGTGTGACCACTGTCGGTATTTGAAGACCCTGTGAGAGCAGAGCAGCGCCAAACGTGCCGGTGGCTCCGCCCGCGTCGTACCCGGATGGGGTCACCGATGCGTTCGGTGCCCCGCCGTTCGACTCAGTGCCCAGCCACTGTGCCCATGAACTCGGACAGCACACCGGCCAGGCTCGAAACCGGTGACCAGGAATCTATCCCTCAAGCCGGATGATCTCACGGATCACAAGCTCACCCCCGTCGACCGGCTTTCCCCGTTCCCATGTTCTGGGTCCCCTGCCGGGGATTCGCACCTGTGCGGACGCACGACCAACACTTCCCCTCGCCCAGACTCCGGTCGGCAGCTACGGCAGAGCCAGCTCCAATTCGGCGCTGAGTGGCGCGATCCGTGGGCTCCCGGTACAAGTCCCCCCTCGGACACCGACTGGTAGCCCGCGGGATGCCGAAGAGTGCTGGTTGAGATCCATCTCAGCCAGCACTTTCTGTTTCCCGGAG
>NZ_FMDK01000741.1 GCF_900091995.1 Streptomyces sp. MnatMP-M17 | reverse complement strand
ATCCACGGCACCAACGCGACATCAGCCGCTCCCGCGGCGGGCGCTCCCTCACCCAGCCTGGTCCAAACGAAAGACCCTAGACGGTGGATCACGGTCCTCAGTCGTTCGCGAGCCGGCGCTCGGAGGTGTGGCGGTTGGCCGGGACGGGCAGGCCGAGGCTGGCGCGCAGGGTGTCGCCGGCGTACTCGGTGGGGAACAGTCCGCGCTTCTGCAGGACCGGGACGACGCCGTCGACAAAGAGGTTGAGGTCGTCGTCGGTGCGGAAGGCGAGGTTGATGCCGTCGAAGGTGCCGGCGTCGAACCACTGCTCGATAGTGTCGGCGACGGTCTCCGGCGCGCCGACGAAGGGCGAGCGACGGAACTGGTTGACCGACTCGGCGACCTGACGCAGCGTCAGACTCTCACCCCTGGCGCGCTCGGTGATCTTGGCCGCGCCCGGGTCCGCGCGTGGACGCGTCCGGAACCTGCGGGATCCGGACCCACGCGCTTGCCTTTCGGCCATTCCCCGCCCGGTCCCGTCACACAGCGGCAATACTTTGCGCTCGGCCCTATGATTTATCTCCGTCATGACTGGACGGTCGGCGCATCGCGCCGTTGCCGTCGCGATATCAACACCACGAAGGCGGAACGTGGGCGGCCTGAAAAGCCTTGTGCTACGGGCGGCAGGCATTCCCGACCGGATTTCACCGCGGGCATCTCACTCACCGCCTTGATCACGGCGTGGCGCCATCGGCATATCTGAGCATATCCAGTCGAGGAATCGAGTGATGACTGTGCGGCAGATCGTGAGAGTGCTCGGTGTCGGCGGCTCGACCCGCCCGGGTTCAACGGCCGAGCAAGCACTTCGCAGCGCACTGGCCGAGGCGGAACGGCTGGGTGCCGAGGTGGATCTGATCGGTGGTGACCAGCTCGTCATGCCTGCTTACGAGCCCGGAGCCGGGATGCACGC
The DNA here is from genome assembly GCF_900091995.1 of Streptomyces sp. MnatMP-M17. Taxonomy (GTDB): domain Bacteria; phylum Actinomycetota; class Actinomycetes; order Streptomycetales; family Streptomycetaceae; genus Streptomyces. Next base: position 2,085 of record NZ_FMDK01000741.1, on the reverse strand, counting down.
GCCGGCGGCCCGGCGGCTGGTCGCGGCGATCGCCGCGGCGGACGGTGTGATATTCGCCAGCCCCGCCTATCACGGCAGTATCTCGGGTCTGGTGAAGAACGCCATTGATTACATCGAGGAATTGCGCGACGACGAACGGCCGTATCTCAGCGGACGCCCGATCGGCTGTGTCACCGTCGGAGACGGACGGCAGGGCGCCGTCACCGCGCTTACCGCGCTGCGCGAGGTGGCTCACGCACTACGCGGCTGGCCGACACCGCTCGGTGTCACTCTCGACAGAATGGCGACTCGTTTCGGCCCCGACGGACAATGGGCCGACAGCCATGCGGAGCAGCAATTGCGGACCATGGCGGGACAGGTGGTGGAATTCGCCGTGCACCGTGGGATCGCGTTGACGGAACAGTCCGTTCCCGCCCGCTCCGGCGAAACACCGCGCGTCCTGTGAGACTGCCGGAGAGCTCGGGCGGGACAAGCCGGTCGCAGGACCGGCTGGCCGAGATCGACGCCCGTATCGTGCAATTGATACGGCAGCGGATCGAGGAGGAGCACCTTCTCGCCGACGCCAGACGCGCGGCCGGGCTGCCGCGCACCGATCTCTCCCGCGAGAACGAGACGGTGCGTTACTACGACCAGGAACTGAAGACCTGCGGAGCCAATCTGGCACTGCTGCTGCTCGTCATGCGGTGACGCCGCCGGCGAGGCCGGGGCCCGCGCCGACGTGAGGCCGCGCCGGCGCGAAGCGTTCACAGGATGTCCTCCAGCCGGATGGGCAGTCTGCGGTGGCGCCGGCCGGTGGCATGGTGGAGCGCGTTGGCTATCGCGGGCGCCACGCCGACGAAAGCGATCTCGCCGGCTCCCTTCACGCCGGGAGCGTTGAGCAGAGGATCGGGTTCGTCGATGAAGGCGACCTCGATCCGGCCGATGTCGGAGCTGACGGGAACGACATAGTCGGCCAGGTCGGCGTTGACGAACCCGCCGTACCGCGCGTCAGGTTCACTGCCCTCCCGCAGCGTCGCGCCGATGCCCCAGACGACACCGCCGCGGATCTGGCTGAGCGCGGTCACCGGGCTGGCGACCCGGCCGCAGTCCACCACGCTCACCACCCGGGACACCCGGACACGGCCGGTCTCCACCACGACCCGGACCTCGGCGAAGTGCGCGACGAAGCTGAACGCCGAGAACCCGCGGTACTCGGGACCGGCCGGCGCGGACAGACCGGCGTTCAGCCGGTCCACGGCCTGGACGGACTGGCCGGGCGCCCGGGTGACGGCTTCGACGGCGACCTCAGGCCGTCCGGTCGCGGCGACCGCGGCGGCCACATCGACCGGACCCTCGTCGGGCACACCCAGACGCGTGCGCAGTTCCCGTAGCGCGGCATGGACGGCGGCCAGCGCGGTGGCGGTGCCCCAGGAGCCGGCGGTCAGATGCTGAGGCGCGCTCCGGGTGTCCCCGAGGCCGACCCGTATCCCGTCGGCCGGGACACCGAGGTCGAGGGCCACTGTCCGGGCGACCGCCGTGCAGAGCCCCTGTCCCATCTCATGACCGGTCACATCGACGGCGATCCGGCCCTCGGCGTCCGCCCGTAGCCGGGCCACACCGGGTGCCGCGGAGGCCCGGTAGGCACCGGCCGCGACGCCCCAGCCGACCAGCGCGCCGTCCTCGTCCCGCATCGAGCCGGGCTCCGCCGTACGGGCCGCCCAGCCGAACATCGCCGCGCCGCGGCGCAGGCACTCGGCGAGATGGCGGGAGGAGAACGGATTGCCGGTGACCGGATCGGTGGCGGTGTCGTTGTCCAGCCGCAGCGCCACCGGGTCCCGGCCGGTGGCGTACGCGATCTCGTCGACGGCCGACTCCAGGGCGAAGGCGCTGACATGTTCGAAGGGCGCGCGCATGAAGCCGGGCGTCGGCACATCGGTACGGGTGAGGTGCTGGGTGCCGCGGAAGTCGCCGATGCCGTACAACCGCGCGGTGATCGAAGGGTAGTCGGACGCGAACAGGTCATGCCGGGACGTCTGCGACCGTGTCTCGTGGATGGCGGCCAGCAGCCGTCCCGAGGAGTCCGCGCCGAGCCGCAGCCGGGGGGGG
>NZ_FMDK01000204.1 GCF_900091995.1 Streptomyces sp. MnatMP-M17 | reverse complement strand
GAGGCCGTGCGACGGCTCGCGGTCCACAGGCTCGCCAGCGATCCGGAGGAGTCCGCCCGCATCGAACGCGCCCGCATGGGTGAGCGTCTCGCCCTCTGGCTGGCCACCGACCCGTCCGCCGATGCCCCCACTGTCGCCGACGCCATACAGCGGCACATCGCCGAGACCGGCTGGGCCGACCTCGCCCTGGAGCACATCGAGGCCGGCGGCGACCCGGACTCCGTTCTCAAGTCCGCCTACGACACGCTGGGCACGCGCGTCAGGGACCGGCGACGGCAGATCGACGCGTCCTTCGCGCGCTCGCTGGCCGGCTGGACGCAGGACGGCGCTCGGCCTGGCGGCATGCTCACCGTCGAGACCTTCCTCGACCGGGTGGTCGGGCCCGTCGTCCGGCGCGGGGAGGAGCGGCGGGTGCTGTTGCTCGTGCTCGACGGCATGAGCGCGGCCATAGCGAACGAACTCGGCGAGGAACTGCGCCGCTCCTGGGCGGAGTTCGACCCGCTGGCCGAGGACACTCCGCGTCGGCGGGCGATGGCCGCCGCCCTCCCCACCGTGACGGCTGTGTCCCGGACGTCGCTCTTCGCGGGCACCCTGATGAAGGGCACCCAGGCCGATGAGAAGAGGCTCTTCCCCGCGCTGAAGCTGTGGAGCGGGGCACCGGCCGCCGTCTTCCACAAGGACGACCTGCGCACCGAGACCGCGGGCGACACCTTCGGCCCGGCCCTCACGGAAGCGCTCACCGACGGCAGGACCCATGTCGCCGTCGTCCTCAACGCCATCGACGACCGCCTCGCCAAGGAACAGAAACTCGGCGACGGAGCCTGGCGGGTCGATGACGTACCGGGCTTGCGTGACCTGCTCCGGGTAGCTGCGGCCCAGGGCATGGCCGTCATCGTCACCAGCGACCACGGCCACGTAGTCGACCGGCACGGCACGAAGGCCGACGCGGCCACCGAACCCGCGTCCGCCCGGCACCGCCTGCCCGGCGGCGGCCCGCTCGGCGAACGGGAGATCGCCCTTTCCGGGCCGCGCGTGGTGTGGTCCGAATCCGGCGCATCCATCGTCGCGCTCTGGGACGCGGACTCCCGCTACACCGCGCTCAAGGCGGGCTACCACGGCGGGGCTTCCCTCGCCGAGTTCACCATTCCGGTGCTTGCCTTTCTGCCGTTCGGGGCGGAACCGCCCAAGGGCTGGCGGGAGTTGGGGGACCAGCGGCCGGTCTGGTGGGCCCCGGAGGAGGCGGGGAAGCCGGTTCCGGAGGAGCGTGCGGCTCAGATGGCCGGCGCGGCCCCGAAGAAGGAGACCGCGAAGCCCCGGAAGAAGCAACCCGGACCAGGGACGCTGCCCGAGGCGCTCTTCGACGTGGCGCTGACTGTCGGAGGAGACGACGCCCTGCTCACGCCGGTCGTCGTCTCCCGGACCGAGGCGCTCGTGACGGTGCTGCTCGACTCGGAGACGTATCAGGCACAGCTCGATGGTCTGGCGCGCAAGCCGCAGCAGGAGCAGGTCCACAAGGCCCTCGCCGCCCTGCTCGACGCGGGCGGCACTCTGCCCGTGACTGCGCTCGCCCAGCGCGCGGGCATGCCCACCACCCGGGGCGACGGCTTCGCCGCGGTCCTCAGACAGCTCCTCAACTACGACGGCGTACAGGTGCTGGAGACCTTGCCGGACGGGCGCACGCTACGGCTCCACGAGGCGCTGCTGCGCGAGCAGTTCGCCCTCCGAGCGGGCTGACAGCGTTCGGGCCCCGCACAGGGTTGCCCGTGGAAATGGAAGACTGGTCTCTTGTGAGCACCACCGGATCCCAGCGCCCCGCACAGGTGAGCGCCGCCCGCCGCCGTACCGTCATCGACGCGTTGCGGCGCGGTGCCGTACCCGACAGCGGACTCGACCTGCTGGCCACCGGACTCGACCGGTTCGAAGCGGCCCTGGAGGCGGAACTGGACGCTGTGGCGTCCGGCGGCTCTGTCTTCAAGGCCGTGCGGGGTGAGTACGGGTCCGGCAAGACGTTCTTCACCCGCTGGCTGGGGGAGCGGGCCAAGCGCCGTAACTTCGCCGTGGCCGAGATCCAGGTCTCGGAGAACGAGACTCCGCTGCACCGGCTGGAGACGGTCTACCGGCGGCTCACCGAACGGCTCACCACCTCCAGTTTCCCGCCCAGCGCCCTGCGGCCCGTGGTCGACGCCTGGTTCTATGCCCTGGAGGAGGACGCCCTCGCGGCCGGCGCGACCGACGAGGAGCTTCCGGGCGAGGTGGAGAAGCTGCTCGTCGCACGGCTCGCCGAGGTCTCCCGGCACGCCCCGTCGTTCGCCACCGCTCTGCGCGGCTACCGGGCCGCGCTCGCGGACGGCGACGAGGCGACCGCTGCTGCGGTTTTGGCGTGGCTCGGCGGCCAGCCGCACGTCGCGGCCTCGGCCCGCCCGGCCGCC
>NZ_FMDK01000077.1 GCF_900091995.1 Streptomyces sp. MnatMP-M17 | reverse complement strand
GGGAGAGCGCCAGCCGTTCAGGGAGCGGCGGTTCGGGAAGCAGTTCGGGAAGCGGCGGCTCCGGGCGCTCCGGCTCGCGCTCCTCCTCCCGGGACTCGTCCCGTTCCTCCGCGCGCTCGTCGCGTTCCTCGACCTCTCGCTCCTCCACCTCCCGGCGCTCGGTCTCGGGCCGGCTGTCGCGCGCGCTCTCGGGCCGGCTGTCGTCCCGTTCGGTGTCGGTGCGCAGTTCGGGCTCGTCCACGGCCGCGTCCGGGCGCAACCGGCTGGGCGCCGGGCTGGTCTCCGTACCGGACGTACCGCGTCCGGACCCGCGGTCCGCGGTGATGGAGCGTCCGGAGGTGCCCGAGCGCAAGCGGTACTGCTCGCGCTCCGACTGCGGCGCGCCGGTGGGCCGCGCGCGCGGTGACCGCCCGGGAAGGACGGAAGGCTTCTGCACCAAGTGCGGCCATCCGTACTCGTTCGTACCGAAGCTGCATCCCGGCAATGTGGTGCACGGGCAGTACGAGGTCGTGGGCTGTCTGGCCCATGGCGGCCTGGGATGGGTCTATCTCGCGATCGACCGGGCCGTCTCGGACCGCTGGGTGGTACTCAAGGGCCTGCTCGACACGGGCGACCAGGACGCGATGGAGGCCGCTATCTCCGAGCGCCGCTTCCTCGCCGAGATCGAGCACTCCAACATCGTCCGTATCTACAACTTCGTGGAGCATCTCGACCAGCGGACCGGCTCCATGGACGGCTATATCGTCATGGAGTACGTCGGCGGCAAGTCCCTCAAGGAGATCGCCAACGAGCGGCGGACCGAGGGCGGCAGACGCGATCCGCTGCCGGTGGAGCAGGCGTGCGCGTACGGCATCGAGGCGCTGGAGGCGCTCGGCCATCTCCACAGCAGAAACCTGCTGTACTGCGACTTCAAGGTCGACAACGCGATACAGACCGAGGATCAGCTCAAGCTCATCGATATGGGCGCGGTCCGCCGGATGGACGACGAGGAGTCGGCGATCTACGGCACCGTCGGCTATCAGGCGCCGGAGGTCGCCGAGACCGGCCCGTCCGTAGCGTCGGATTTGTATACGGTCGCGCGCACTCTGGCGGTGCTGACCTTCGACTTCCAGGGCTACACGAATGTGTTCGTGGACTCGCTGCCCGATCCGGACAACATCGAGGTGTTCCGGACGTACGAGTCCTTCTACCGGCTGCTGGTACGGGCCACGGACCCGGATCCGGCACGGCGGTTCTCCTCGGCGCAGGAGATGGCCGAGCAGCTCACGGGCGTGCTCCGGGAGGTGGTCGCGCTCCAGACGGGCCGTCCGCGTCCGGCGCTCTCGACGCTGTTCGGGCCTGAGCTGCGGGTCACGGACACGGAGCTGTTCGCGGAGCTGACGGAAGACGTCTCACGGCTGGGTGTACGGACGGCCTCGACGGGCCGTGGCCGATCCGGCCGACAGGCCAAGGCGACCGGGACGAACGGCGTGACGACGCCCGCCCTGCCACCGGGCCCGACCCAGGCCGCGCTTCCGCCCGCGCCGGGCGGGATGTACGCGTACGGGTCCGTGCCCGCGCCGCGTGCCGAGGGCGTGTTCGGCGCGGCGACTGCCGCCATGACGACGACCACGGCCGCGACCACCATCGGGAGCGGCGCCGGTGGGCCTCGGCTCGCTGCGCTCGACACGGCGGCGACGGCGCG
>NZ_FMDK01000002.1 GCF_900091995.1 Streptomyces sp. MnatMP-M17 | reverse complement strand
CCGCGCCGCAGGCGCAGCCGCACCGCGCCGCCTGGCGCGCGCCGCCCCGCACGGCGGCCCACGAGAGGCGCCTCGTCAGCTCGTCACGGAGTAGGAGTGCGCTCCCACTCCCGCCAACGCCCCCTTGTCCACGATCAGATACTCGTCACGCAGCGGAGTCCCCGCGAAGAACGACTCCAGGATCTCCCGCGTCCCCGCCGCGTACCGAGCCTGCGCCGAGAGCGACGAGCCCGAGATGTGCGGCGTCATGCCGTGGTGCGGCATGGTCCGCCACGGGTGGTCGGCCGGCGCGGGCTGCGGGTACCACACGTCGCCCGCGTACCCGGCGAGCTGCCCGCTCCGCAGCGCGCGGTCGATCGCGTCACGGTCGGCGATCTTCGCGCGCGCGGTGTTGATCAGATACGCGCCGCGCTTCATCGTGGCGATCAGCTCGTCGCCGAAGAGGCCCTCCGTTTCCGGGTGGAGCGGCGCGTTGATGGTGACGACATCGCAGTGCGGCACCATCGCGGCGGCGCTCTCGTGCCAGGTGAGTCCCAGCTCCTGCTCCACCGACTCGGGCAGCCGGTGCCGGTCGGTGTAGTGCAGGCCGACGTCGAAGGGCGCGAGACGGCGCAGCACGGCGAGCCCGATACGGCCCGCGGCCACCGTGCCGACCTGCATGCCCTCCAGGTCGTACGAGCGGGCGACACAGTCGGCGATGTTCCAGCCGCCGTCCAGGACCCACTTGTGGGAGGGCAGATAGTTCCGTACGAGCGACAGCGTCATCATCACCACATGCTCGGCGACGCTGATGCTGTTGCAGTACGTGACCTCGGCGACGGTGACGCCCTTGGCGATGGCGGCGTCGAGGTCGACATGGTCCGAGCCGATGCCCGCGGTGATGGCCAGCTTGAGGTTCTCGGCCTTCGCGATCCGTTCGGCCGTCAGATAGGCCGGCCAGAAGGGCTGGGAGATGACGATGTCGGCGTCGACCAGCTCCTGGTCGAAGACCGATCCCTCCCGGTCCTTGTCGGACGTGACGACGAGGGTGTGTCCCTGGGACTCCAGATAGCTGCGCAGGCCCAGTTCACCGGAGACGCTTCCGAGGAGATGCCCGGGAGTGAAATCGATGCCCTGCGGGGTCGGGGTGGTCTGGCCGCCGGGGTAGTGGTCGATCTTGGGAAGGTCGTCCCGGGCGTAGGTCTTCGGGTATCCGTCGACCGGGTCGTCGTACAGCACGCACAGCACCTTTGCCATGACTGCGGCTCCTCGTCCGTTGTTGCGGGAAGGTGCTTCCAGCCTGCTCGGGAGCGGTGCCCATGGTCAAAATGAACCTTTCTATGTCGGGATAGGGACCGGCTATCCCGGTGGTCCCGCAGGGTGCAGATAGGTGTCGAGGAGCTGGTCGAGCGCCTCCCGTACGCCCGCCCCCCTGGCGATCTCCAGCAGGGCTCTGGCCAGTACGGGTTCGGGGCTGCGGTCGGCGATGACCAGACCGACACGAGGGCCGTGGGCCGGATGTGCCACCGGGATCACACGCATACCGTCGGGGACGCCGAACATATGGAGCCAGGCGTGCGAGATCACGCTGGACCACCATCCGGCCGTGAGATGCGCGTACAGGGCGGCGACGGAGTCGGTCTCGATCGCCGCGACCACGGCGGTCACTCCGTCCGCCGCGAAGTACTCGTCCATGATCAGGCGGTTGCGCATCTGCGGGGAGAGCAGACAGAGCGGCAGTTCGGCGATCTCCGCCCAGCCCGCGGTCCGTTGGCCCTTCATCGGCCCGTCGTGCGGGGTGAGCAGCAGATAACGCTCCTCGTAGAGCGGCGTTCTGCGTACCTGGCCGAGGCTCTCGTCGTCCAGATAGGTGAGCGCGATGTCCAGCTCGAACTCGGCCAGTCGTTGGGTGATATCGCGCGAGGAGAGCGAGTCGAGCGAGACACGCGCCTGGGGATGCCGTTCCACGAACGGTGTGGTGAGCAGCGAGGCGGCGGTGAGCGCGGTCGGTATGGCGCCCATCCGCAGAGTGCCGGCGAGTCCGCCGCGCATCGCCGACAGCTCATGGCGCAGCGCGTCGCGTTCGGCGAGGATCCGGTGTGCCCAGAGCAGCACCCGCTCGCCCTCGGGCGTCAGTCCCTCGAAGCGCCGGCCACGCCGCACGATCGGTACGTCCAGCTCGTGTTCGAGCTTTCTGATCGCGGCGGACAGCGAGGGCTGGGAGACATAGCAGGCCGCCGCCGCGCGAGCGAAGTGCCGTTCCCTGGCGAGGGCCACCAGGTACTCCAACTGACGCAGCAACATCGCTTGCTCCCTGCTCTCCGGGACCGCTCCCGGGGACGTTTCTCAGATGGCGACGAGAGTCACCTCGGTGGCCTTGACACTGGTCCATACGGATATGCCGTCGGCCAGGGCGAGTTCGGCGGCGGCCTCGGGCGTGATCTCTGCGACCAGGTCCGGTGCCTCGTCCGAAGTGATAAGAACACGCAGCCGGCTGCCGAGGGCGGTGATCTCCCTGACCGTTCCCGGCCAGACGTTGCGTGGGCTGCCTGCGGGCCGGTCCCGGTGTACGGAGACGGCCTCGGGCGCGATGACGGCCAGCGCGGCCGTACCGTCGGCCGGCGGCTCGGCGACGATCAGGCGCCCGCCCGCGGTCAGTTCGAGCCCGCCCGCGCCGAAGGTGCCCGGCCAGGCGTTGCGGCCGAGCATCCTGGCCACCCAGGGCGAGCGCGGATGGCGCGTCACCTCGGCGGGCGGAGCGTCCTGGAGGGCCAGTCCCTCGTCCAGCACGAGGACCCGGTCGGCCAGTGAGATGGCCTCGACCGGATCGTGGGTGACGATCAGACAGACGCCGCCGAAGCCGTCGAGATGGCCGCGCAGCGTGTGCCGTACCCGGGCGCGCGTGGTCTGGTCGAGAGCGGCCAGCGGCTCGTCCAGGAGCAGCAGCCGGGGGCTGGCGGCGAGCGCGCGGGCCAGCGCGATCCGCTGCGCCTGGCCGCCGGAGACCTGGTGCGGTTTGCGCCGGGCGAGATGGCCGACACCGAGCCGGTCGAGCCACTGCTGGGCGATGCGCCGGGCCTCGGCCCGCCGCATGCCGTGGGCGCGCAGTCCGTACGCGGTGTTGGCGAGTGCGCTGAGATGCGGGAAGAGCGCGCCGTTCTGCGGGACCCAGGCGACACCGCGGCGGTGCGGCGGCAGCGAGGTGACATCCAGGTCGCCGAGACGGAGCTGGGCATGGGCGCGCGGAGTGAGGCCGAGGAGAGCGCGCAGCAGGGTGGTCTTGCCGGCTCCGTTGGGTCCGACGACGGCGATGGTGGTGCCGGGCTCGGCGTCGAGAGTGAGCCGGTTGAAGCCGGTGAGCTCGGCGTGCAGCCGCCACCGCTCGTACCGCTCATGAGAGTCATGCCGTTCATAAGAGTCATGAACGGCGGGAGGTTCGGGTGCCGTCATGGCACCGATGCCCTGGTCCGACGGCACCGCCGCCTCCGGTGGCACCGCCGGTTCGTCGGACACCGTGCCGGGCCGGGGTACGCGGTCGACGGCACCGGTCGTCCACCGTCCGCGCAGGGCGATCAGTACGGCCATGGCGATGGCGAGCAGCAACAGCGAGACGGAGGTCGCGGCCTCGGGCGAGTCCTGGAGCAGCAGATAGACCTGGAGCGGCAAGGTCTGGGTGGTGCCGGGAAGATTGCCCGCGAAGGTGATCGTGGCACCGAACTCACCGAGCGCACGGGCCCAGGTCAGCGCGGCGCCGGCGGCCAGACCGGGCGCCACCATGGGCAGCGTGACGGTACGGAACACCCGTACGGGCGAGGCGCCCAGCGAGGCGGCCGTCTCCTCGTAGGCGGGCCGCAGCCCGGCGAGGGCGCCTTCGAGGCTGATGACGAGGAACGGCATCGCCACAAAGGTCGAGGCGACGACGGCGCCCGAGGTGTGGAACGGCAGAGTGAGCCCGAAGCTCTCCTCCAGCCAGGGACCGAGCAGCCCGCGCCGTCCGAAGCCCAGCAGCAGGGCGACACCGCCGACGGTGGGAGGCAGCACCATCGGCAGCAGGACCAGTGTGCGCACCAGTGTCTTGCCCGGGAACCGCACCCGGGCCAGCAGCCAGGCCAGCGGCACGCCGAGCACCAGGGAGAGCCCGAGCGACCAGAAGGAGACCAGCAGCGACAGCCTCAGCGCCTGGACCACGCCCGGGCTGGTGAGATGCGTACCGAGTTCGCCCCAGGAGGTGCGCGCGAGAATCCCGATCAGCGGCAGCAGCAGAAAGGCGATCGCGAGCAGCGCGGGCACCGCCAGTGCGACCGGCGCGCCGGGACTGCGGGTGCGGAAGCGGCTCATCTGGTTCCTGGGCTGAAAGGTCGGCGGGTGTCGAGGGCGGCGGTGCAGCGGAGGGCGGCGGTGCAGCGAGGGCGATGGTGTGTTGACAGGCTTGTCCGGTCCTGGGTCCCGGACAAGCCCTGTCACACGGTGGATGTCTGGATGTCGTCCGACGGTGTGCGGGCCATGGCTGACCGCCCGCGCGCGGAGGGGTGTTACGGCTGCTGGAATCCCGCGTCCTGAAAGATCTTCTGCGCCTCGGGACCGCTGAGCCAGGCGACGAACGCCGCCGCGGCGGCACTGTGCTCGGACGTCTTGAGCGTGGCGGCCGGGTATTCGGCGATGGCGTTCTGCGCGTCGGGGATCTCCACGGCGTCGACCTTGTCGGGCGCGGAGTCGGCGTCGGTCTTGTAGACGATGCCGGCGTCGGCCTCGCCGAGCTCCACCTTGCTCAGCACGGCGCGGACGTTCGGCTCCTCGGAGACCGGCTTCACGGTGATGCTCTGCGCTTCGAGGACCTGACGGCTGTACCGGCCCACGGGAACCTCGGGCGCGGCCAGGACGACCTTCAGCTTCGGATCGGCGAGGTCCTTGAGGTTCTCGACCTTGTCGGGATTGCCCTCGACGGTGGCGATCACCAGCCGATTCTTCGCGATGACCGTCGGCGCGCCGGTGTCGTCCTTCAGCCCGTCCATGGTCTTGGTGTCGGCGGTGACCAGCGCGTCGGCCGGAGCGCCCTGCTTGACCTGGGCGGCGAGTTCCTGGGAGCCGGCGAAGGAGAACGTCACCTTCGTACCGGGGTTCTCCTTCTCGTACGCGGCGCCCGCCGTCTCGAAGACATCGGTCAGCGACGCGGCGGCGAGCACGGTCAGATCCGCCTTCGGCGCGGCACTCTCCGACGTGCCGGCCTCGGAGGCGGCCGGAGAGGCGGAGTCCTCCTTGCCGTCGTCAGCGCCGCCGCACGCGGCCAGCGGCAGAAGAAGGGCTGCGGACACGAGCGCGGTGGCGGCACGGCGCCGGGTGAGGGCGAAGGACATGAGGGTGGACTCCTTTGCGGTACGGGCCCGGAAGGGCACGCGAGCGGACGGGCCGACGACGGCGGCCCGTGCGGTGCGGTGGCTCATGCGGGGCGACAGCTCGTACGGTGCGGTGGCTCGTCGAGCAGGGCACGCCGGAACGGACCGTGGCCCGTGCGCGGTGGCGGCTCGACGGACCACATCGGTCAGGCGCGGTCGATGTGCACGCTCGTGGACTTCACCCGGGCCGTTGCCTCCATGCCGACTTCGAGCCCGAGCTCCTCGACGGCCTCCCGGGTGAGCAGGGATACCAGCCGGTGCGGTCCGGCCTGGATCTCCACCTGTGCCGCGACATCGCCGAGCGTGACGGCGGTGACGATGCCCGGGAACGCGTTGCGCGCCGAGGTGTACGAGACGTCGTCCTCGCCGTTGACACTCTGCGCGACCTCGACGGAGAACGCCGCGAGCGCGCGGCCGTCGATCAGACGGCGACCGCCGTCGTCACGATGGGTCGCGACCCGGCCGGCGTCGGCCCAGCGGCGCGCGGTGTCGGGACTGACCCCGAGAAGCCGGGCGGCCTGGCCGATGGTGTAGGACTGCATGTGCGACAAGATAGGCCGTTCGCCCTCGCATCTGCAATCCTTGATGCGATGCTCTCTCGCAGATGCGAGGATCAGCGCTTGACGGCCCGCAGGATGACGAACTTGGGATCGCTCGTCACGGTCTCGCAGTTGCCGAAGAGCCGCCGCAGCTTGATGTGGTAGCCGAGATGACGGTTGCCGACGACCCACAGTTCGCCTCCGGGCCGCAGCGCGGCGCGCGAGCCGGTGAACATCCGCCAGGCCGTCGCGTCGGTCGTCGCCTGGTGGGAGTGGAACGGCGGATTGTTCAGCACCAGATCGACCGTCCCGGCCGGCATGTCCGAAAGGCCGTCGCCGAGCAGGAAGTCCGCCGGAGCCGCGACGTCGACGTTCTTACGGAAGGTGGCCTCGGCCGAGGCCACCGCCGAG
>NZ_FMDK01000667.1 GCF_900091995.1 Streptomyces sp. MnatMP-M17 | reverse complement strand
CGCACTTGACTGGGGGTCAAGGGGTCGCAGGTTCAAATCCTGTCGTCCCGACCAGCGTTTACGCAGGTCGCAGGCGGTATCGGAGGAATCCGGTACCGCCTTTCCGTGTTTGTTGGGTACCAGTTGGGAACCAGTCGGTCCAGCGGTGGTGTCCGGGGGTGGGCTGGGCGGCGAGGGCGTTGCCGACGTTGGTGATCTTGGTCATGTCGGGGCGGAGGCAGCGCTGGGTGGTGATCAGTGATCCGTTGAACCCCGCCCCGCCGACGCCGGGACATGAGCGGCGTCCCTGACGTCCGCCCTGCCGGAGATCGCGGTCCTGCAAGGCTCGCCGGATTCGGCACCGCAGTAGTCGCACGGCAGGCCGTACGATCGTCCGCTCCTGCGGATCCTGGCGTGCCGCGCTCAGCGGCTTCCTGAACTGCCTGTCCGACGAAGCGCGGTCGCTGGGAAGACAGAGAGCCGCTTCGGGCAGGATGGGTTCCCGTGACGGGTGGGAGAGACAAGCTCATAGAGCTGTTGCGGCGTGCGGGGCTGGAAGTCGTGGGGGACTGGCGGATCGAGGGGGTACTGCCGCCCCGAGCAGCTTGGCGACCGGTCGTCTCGGGCGGCGCCAAGCCGACCGTGGCTGTGCGGAAGGACCTGCCCGACCTGATTGCCGAGCTCAACGCACAGTGGCACCGGCTCGCGGTCGGCAACGGGATCATCGGCGAGGACGGCGTATTCCTCATCGATGTCGCCGGCCACTGGACGGGCTGTGCGCCCAGGCGCTGGACGCGGGTGCGGCTCACTGGTCGGTGGGACCTCGCCGGAGTCCTCGGCGCGCGGCCCGGGCAGCCGGAGTTCGTCACCCTCGCGACGGACGGCAGCACCCTGATCGGAGTGACGACCGAGGAGGACGAGGTCTGGTTCACCCTGCTGGACCACATCGCAGAGCGGCAGGAGGCAGCCGCGCAGGTGGCGGCCCGGGAAACCCCTCGGGAGCGGGAAGCTGCCTGGGCGGTACTGCTTCAGGGACCGGGGCCTTCGACGGGACTGTGCGAGATGTGGGCGCACGGGCTGGCCCTCAACCCGGCCACACCCGATGATCTCCGTGCCCGCCTCCTGCGCCTGTCGCACTTCCTCCTGTGGCGCCCCCTGCCGACGGCGGTCGTCGAGGCGGCCATGGTCCACCCGGAGTGGAAGCTGCGGCAGCTGCTGGCCGAGGCTCAGCCGAACATCACCGCTGAACAGTGGGCCCGCCTGATCCTGGGCGAACGGGAATCCCGGCACCGGTGGATCCTCACCATGCTCGCGGCGGACCGGCGTGCCGAACTCACCGACGCCGCGTACGAGCAGCTCGTTACGGACCCGTCCGCACGGGTCCGCGAGGAGACCGCTCGCCTTCCCGGTCTGCCCGTACGGATACTCGCCGCCCTTGCCGTCGATGTCGACCCGTCCGTACGGGCCTCGGCCTGCCGTAGGGCCTGGCCTCATCTGGACACTCCGACCCGGCGCGCGCTGCTGGGCGACCCCTACGGCAAGGTCCGCATCGAAGCACTGCTCCAGTACCACCAGGAGCACCCGATGCCCCGGTCGGTCTTTGACACCGCGGAACTCACCGACCGCGCGGTGGGCACGTGCCGTCTGGAGCGCGGCCTCGCCGAACACCTGGCCCACCACGGCAACCCTGCCCAGCGTTGCTCCCTCGCGGGCAACCCGCACCTGGACCCGGACCTGGTCATCCTCCTTGCCCAGGACTCCGACGAGAACGTCCACTCCGTGGTGGCCATACGCTCCGACCTCACCGAGGGACAGCGGGCGGACATTCCTTTCGACTTCGACCCGCGCGGCCACCACCACCCGCTCGACTGGGTCATGGCACTGCACCAGGATCCCGGCGCCATGCGCCGCTTGGCCTCCTCCACCCACCCCCTCGTACGCAGAAGCGTTGCCCGGGCCCGGCGCCTCCCACCGGATGTCGTCGAACGCCTCGCCCGCGACGAAGACCGTGTCGTCCAGCTCTTCCTCGCGGAATCCTGCGACGACGCACCCGCGGACATGCTGCTGAGGGTGTGGCAGTGGTGGACCGGCAGCCTCAGCACCCCCGATCGCCCCCACGGCCACCCGAACTTCCCCCGTCGCGACCTGCTCCGCTACGCCGACGACCCGAATCCGCGAATGCGCCAACTGGCCTTGGACGACCCGGAGTCGACCGCCGAGCTGGTCGAGCGGTTCAGCCGGGACAGCGATGAGGAAGTTCGACGCCGGGCCGCGACCGACCTCCGGCTGACACCCGCGTCGGCCGTACGGCTTCTCGACGACCCGCACGAACGCGTGCGCCACGCGGCTGCGCGGCACCCCAGACTGCCCGCGCGGGTGCTGATCCGGCTGCTTCGGGACACCGATACCGCGCAAGCCGCAGCCCAGCACCCCGCGTTGCCCATCCCCGTCATGGAACAGATGCTCCAGCGGATCCAGCCTCCGGTCGGCGCCACGCCGGAGCCATGAGCGGGCAGACCGACGGCTATTCCGCAGTCTCCGCGAAATCCAACAGGACCAAGTCAGACCCTCGCCGGGTGCCCGAACGCCCGGTCGAGGTGACCTGGGGCCTCTCGTTTGGATCTTGCCGGGCTCGCGTGCCCGCAGTGACATCGGCCGCTGCCGCGGCGGGCCGCGCCTCGCCGCGTTGTCGTCGCGGAACTCGACAGGATCCAGCAGTTCTCCCGGACCGCGGGCAGCCACGACGAGCTACTCGCGCGTTTTCCGCCCGTCGGCTCGCAGATCGATGCGGTCGTCGAGCGCAAGAAGCCGGAGAACGTCCAGCGGTACTTCAAGCCCTCGGCGGAGGGCATCGCCGAGGTGACCAGCCTGCTCGTGTCGGGGGACGCGCGGCGCTGATGGCCGGGTCCCGGGTGCCGCCCTCGGGTGTGCCGGCCGGGGGTCGTCGGCGGCGGAGCCTGCTCGGCACACCTGGCGGTTCAGCCCGTGAGGGAGGCGAGCCAGCCGGTCAGCAGGCGGTTGACCTCCTCGGGGCGTTCCTGCTGGATCCAGTGGCCGCAGTCGTCCAGGACGTGGGAGGCGGCCAGGCCGGGGAGGGTGATGGGGTAGGCGTCGATCGCGTCGGCCATCCAGGTCGTGGAGGCGTCCAGGGCGCCCCCGATGAACAGGGACGGCTGCTTGATCGGGGCGCCGCGGTAGGGGGCGAGGTCTTCCCAGTCGCGGTCCATGTTGCGGTACCGATTGAGGGCCCCGGTCAGGCCGGTACGCTCGAACTCCCCGGCGTACACGTCGAGGTCGTCCTCGCCCAGCCAGGAGGGCAGCATCCCGCCGGGGAAACGGTCGCGCAGCCGGCCGCCGTCGCGGGTCACGAAGTGCGGGTCGGGTTCGCCCTGGGCGGGCATGGTGTCGGCGGACAGGGCCGCGTAGAAGCCCGCGAGCCACCTCCGGACGTCGGGCTCCATCTCCGCCTCGGCGCGGCCGGGCTCCTGGAAGTACGAGACGTAGAACTCCTGCTCAGGGCCGCCGATCTGACCGAAGATGTCGGTGGGGCGGGGGCCGCCGGGCGGCGCGTAGGGGACGCTCAGCAGTCCGACGGCGCGGAAGACCTCGGGGTGGAGCAGGGCGGAGGCCGCCGCGATGTTGGAGCCCCAGTCGTGCCCGACGATCACCGCCGTCTCCTCGCCCAAGGCGCGCACCAGGGCAATGTTGTCCTCCACCAGGTTGAGCATCCTGTAGGCGTCCGTCGCGGCCGGCTTGGAGGAGCGGCCGTAGCCGCGCACGTCGAGCGCGACGGCCCGGTATCCCGCCGCCGCGAGGGCCGGGAGCTGGCGGCGCCAGGAGTACCAGGACTCGGGGAAGCCGTGGACGAGCAGGACCAGCGGGCCGGTGCCCTGCTCGACCAGGTGCAGGCGCCCGGCGGGGGCTTCGATGGTGCGGTGGCGAAGGTCGGCGGACGGCTCGGGGTGCATGGGCTTCTCCTCGGTTCACGGGCGGCCTCGGTTACCCACCGATCATGCGGCGCGGTGGCCGTCCGACGCGATCAGCCTTGCCATTCTGGCAAACTTGCAGGACAGAGTGGTGCAGGCGGTGCGGCCGGAGGGAGTGGAGCGACGATGACGGACGACGGCGTAGCCGCCACGCTGGCGGCCATGGGTACTCGGCTGCGGGGCGCGCGCGAGCGGCGCGGCGCCACGCTCACCGGCGTCAGCTGTGCGACCGGCATCTCGCTGAGCACGCTGTCGCGGATCGAGACCGGACGGCGCAAGCCGACCCTGGAGGTGCTCCTGCGGCTCGCGAAGGAGTACGACATCTCCCTGGACGAGTTGGCCGGCACCGCACCCGCCACGGCGGCCGGCTCGCGTCCCTCCGCGCCGCTGCGCTCCGGCGACGACAAGGCGGTGCTGCCGCTGACCAGGTACGTGGGAGGCCTGCACGCCCACAAGCACGTCCTGCCCGCCGTCGACGCGCCGCCGGCCCGGCCGCGGCAGGTCTCCCACGACGGGTACGAATGGCTGTGCGTCCTGTACGGGCGGCTGTGGCTCGCGCTCGGCGAGCGGGACCTCGTCCTGGCCGCCGGGGACGTCGCCGAGTTCGACACCCGCACCGCCCACGGGGTCGCGAACGCCGGGCCCGGCGGACCGGTCGAATACCTGATCATGTTCGGGCCGCAGGGAGAGCGTCTGCGACCGCGCACCCCTGCGGCCCCCGCCCCCGGGGCCCGGTAGCCCGCAGCGCCCGGAACCACACCTCCCGTGACGGCGCCTGCGGCTGCACGCTTCGGCGGCGTCCGCGTCGCGCAGCGGGCACGGCTGGTCCGCTCGGCGGGTGCTACGGACGCGAAATCCAGCCCGGTTTCATTGAGAAACCAGTCGGACGACTGACGGTCCACAGGACGCATGGCATCCATGGCACGCCGAAAAACGATGCTCCAGTTATGGGAATTGGTGAACCATGGTTCCCCTTCGGAGAAAACCACGATCGCGGACATCTTGCCGGATCAGCGGAGCCGGTCGAGGGGGAGTCGGGTGAAGGTGATGGTTTCGTACGCGGTGCTGCGGCCGGTCTCGTACAGGACGCCTACGGTGTTCTGGTCGACCTGGACCAGGTCGGAGTAGGCGGCAGGGTGTGTCGTCAGGCGGAGGCCGGTGGTCCAGCTCAGGCCGTCGTCGGTGCTGGAGCGTACGGTCATGTGGCTGCGTGCTTTGGGGTCGGCGGGGGCGGACAGCAGGAGCGGGCCGGCCTGTCCGCCCTGTTGTGCCTGAAGGACGCTTCCTTCGATGATGGGCGCGATCACGTCCTCGGTGGGAGCGAAGGGCGCGTCCAGGGACTGCCCGCCGTCGCTGCTGTAGGCGTGGGCGCGGGTGACCGGCGCGGTGCCGTGCTGGTCACGGGCGTTGAAGTAGACGCGGCCGTCGGGCAGTTGGGCCGCTGTGGTTTCGTTGACATTGACGCGGCCGTCGAGTGTGGCGTCGACGTAGCCGATGCGCCAGCTGGTGCCGCCGTCGTCGCTGAGCAGGGAGTGTCCGCCGTAGTAGCGCGGTTCCGTCCCGGTGGCGGAGCTGTCGGCGGGTGGTGCGGTGGAGTGGTTGGCCGGGATGACGAGGCGTCCGGCGTGCGGGCCCTGGGTCAGTACGAGCCCGTGGCCGGGTCCGGTGGCGTACCACCGCCAGTCCTGCCGCTTGACCTGGTCGGTGATCTCGGTGGGTGATGACCAGGTGCGTCCGGCGGTGTCGCTGTGCTGGACGTAGACCCGTCGGCCCGCCGCTTGCGGATGGTCTCCCCGGAGGATCGCCTCCTCGGTGGCGGTTGCGGCATTGCCGCACGTCAGGAGCACCAGACGCCCGGTCCCCGGTACGACGACGGGGACGGGGTTGCCCACGGTGTCCGGGCCGGCGTCCGCCACCACCTCCATCGGTGACCAGGTGCAACCGCCGTCGGTCGAACGCCGGGTGACGACATCGACATCGCCACTGTCGGCCTGGGCGTTGCGGCGCGCCTCGGCGAAGGCGATGAGCGTGCCCGCGGTGTCGCCGGGTGCCGCGACCACGGCCGGTATGCGGAAGGTGTGGTAACCGCCCGTACCGGACCGGAAGACCACGGACGACTCGCAGTCGCCCGTCTCACCCGCGGAACGCTCACCTGCAGAACGCTCCGCCGCGCCGGTCGAGTTGACGCAACCGGACAGCAGGGCGGCCAGCCCCACAAGCACGGTGCCGCGCATGAACGGAGAGGGCACCGACGACTCCCGGAAGATATGAGGCGCAATGGAGTTCAGACTCTACTGGGTCCACCAGACCGGAGCTGCGGCGCTCACGGCTTTGACCAGGTCGTCGCGGCTGACGTCCTCGGCCGACAGCCAGGCCTTGAGTGCTCCGGCGAAGCCGTGTGCGAGGAACTGCGCCACGATCCAGTGGTTGATGCCCTCGGGCGGAGCGTGGCCCGAAGTGTGCATGAAGGCGAGGGTGTAGTCGGTGAAGTGGTCGGTCAGCGCGTCGTAGACTCCACGGTCCGCCGGATCGTGTTGTGCGTGGCGGTAGATCTCGCGATAGCGCTCGACGTGGTCGACGATGTCCCCGGTGGCCAGGCGCAGGTCGACACCGGGTGGCGCAGTGCGGGCGGTCCGGCGTTCCTCGTCCTTGGCGCGTCTGGCCTGGAGATCTCTGCGTAGTACGCGGGTGAGCACATCGAGCGGTGTCGTGTAGCGGTTGTAGAACGTGGCGCGGCTGACGCCTGCCGCCTCGGCCAGCTCGGAGACGCTGATCCGGGAGATCGGCCGGACGGACGCGAGTGTGATCACGGCTTCCTCGGTGGCGCGCTCTGTCCGGGTGATCCGTGGGTCCACCATGCGGCCGTCTCTCCTCCCTGCGGTCGGCCAGGTCATCGTGCCATGCCAGAGACTCGGTCCCACGTCTGCGGTGTCATGGCCCGGCCTGCCTGCGGTGTGGGCCGCGGTACGGCGGTCTCGGCGGCGGCATGTGGGTCGAGGTACGGCGTGGTCGGCGGCGCGAGTACAGTATTGGACACGTGTAAAATAGTTAGCGGCGGAACGCTTCGCGGCAGGCCGCCGCCCTTTGCTCCCCGAGGAGACGCCATGGGCATCCACACCGCCGTATCCGAGCGAGAAGCAGCGGACCGTCTCGCCCTGCGTGAGCTCGTGGACGCGTACGCGCACTGCGCGGACAGCCGCGACGCCGAGGGCCAGATGGCGCTCTTCACAAAGGACACGCACTTCGTCGTCCACATGGACAGCCGCTCCGCCGAGCCGACGCAGGAACTGCACGGCCGCGACGCGCTGGCGCCGGTCTTCGGCAATCTGAACACCTACGAGACCACGACCCACTTCAACGGCCAGTCCACGGTGACCGTCGACGGCGACAGCGCCACCGGCGAGACCTACTGCCTCGCCCATCACCTCTGGGAAGTGGACGGACAGCGCACCCTGATGATCGCCTCCATCCGCTATCTCGACACCTTCACCAAGCTCGACGGCCACTGGCTCTTCGCCGAGCGGAAGCTGATGGTCGACTGGACCGAGACCAGGCCCTCCACACGGTGAAGGGCCCGGCCACAAGGCCCCGGCGGCACCGTGAAGGTCCCGGTCCCGGTCCCGGCGATCCGCCGAGGGCCGGAACGGCTCGTCATCCCGCCGCCGGTGCCGGATCCGGCAGTAGGCCCGGTGTCGGTGGCATGGGCTTACGGCTCTCCTGGACGGCCACCGGTGTGTCACTGTCCGCCCGCGTGATGATCAGGAAGCGCTCATGGGCGGCGGCCCGCTCCGCCGCGCTCGCGGGCGTCAGTACCTCTCGCAGCAGGCCGATCGCCTGGCTGACCTGGGCGCCCGCCGCGTTTGTGGTGAACATGGTGAGAGCTTCCTTGCGGCCGAACGGCGCCGTCCGGTTCTCCGTGAGCCAGAGCGTGTAGTTCTTCCCGGGTTCCAGGCCGGTCGCGGCGACCTGGAGGAGGTCCAGCGCGCCGAGCGCGTTCACGGAGACGGTCGCGTGGCCGCGCCCGCCGCTGCCCTTCGGGGCGCTCAGCGTGAGGTGACCGGCCATGCCCGCGACTCCGAGCGGCATCAGATTGGCCGTGCCCTTGCCGGTGGGGACGGCCCGGGGAACGTACAGCAACTGCTGCGGCTGCTGGCCGATGGGAATCGTGGCGATCACCCGGTTCTTCAGTGTGTCGACGGCTGCGACGGCGTCCTGGTTCTCCAGTCCGACGTAGACCCGTGTGCCGTCACCGGACACCCAGATGCCGTGCGGCAGATCGCCGGTGGGGATGGTGGCCACCAGAGCCGGAGTCCTGCCGCGCCGGTACACCTTCACCATGTTCTCGCCGCCGACCGTCACATAGCCGAAGTGGCCCTTGGCGTTGTCGACCAGTGTGACGTGATTGCTGATCGGTCCGGTGTCGAGCGTGGCGAGGATACGGAAGGGCGGCCGGGCGCTCATCACCTGCGTCTTGCCGGAGTCCTTCAGCGTGAACCACACCTCGGTTCCGTCGCGGCTCACGGCCAGGTTGGGCGAGAAAGGGCTGGCCTGCGGGAGACGTCTGGTCGGCGGTGTAGACGCGGTCCTGCCCGGATATCGGGATGACCGCCTCCGTACCTGCTCCCGCTCTCGTACCCGTCCCCGCCTCCGTACCCGTACCCGGTCCCGTACCGCTGCCTCCCCCGGAGACCTCCCTGTCCGGACGTATCGGCTCGGCGGGCCCCGGATTCCGGCCGAACGAGCCGTGCTCCGAACCGCGGCGGGCCGAGGACGTCACCGTCATCCGGCCCTTCATCCGGCCCTTCATGACACCGATCTCCTGCTGCTGCGTGACGATGATCTCCTGCGCCAGCCGCCGCAGAACCGGGTCCTTGCCGTGCTCCAGGACCGCCTTGGCCATCTCGACGGCACCCTGGTGATGCGCCACCATCAGAGCCGCGAAGTCATGGTCGGGATCGCCGGTCATACGCGAATCCGCCATGGCCTCGGCCATGAGCCTCATGCTCTCGTCCATCTTCCGCGTGAACGGTCCGTGCACGCCCGCGTGGGACGGGTGGGACGGATGGGCGCGCGGCGAGAAGCCCGCCCCGCGCTCCTGGGACTCGCACGAGACCAGGCTCAGTGCGATGAGTCCTGCCGCCGCGGACATACGCAACCGGCGAAACGCGTACCCAGTCATCCGGCATCTCCTCTTCCGTCCGGTTTCCGTCGCCTGTCATGGAGTCGCCTCTCATGGAGTCGAGTCGCCTGTCATGCAACGGCCCCGCCCGGCGGCCGGAGACGTGTGTGATCCATGTGAGGGAAGGCAGGGAAGGACTGAGCTCTCCGCCGGTGAATCCCAGTCTTCTCATCTTCCTGGAGAGATGTCCTTCCGAGCTTCGCAATCGGGTGAACGGAGCTCGTGCGGGTGCGGATACGCGGTTCGGGTACGAGGCCGGGAGAGGTCGTCGATGGAGAAAACCGGTCAAAGGCGCCCTTCCCTAGACCGGGGCCGTGCCGTACGGTTCCGCTTCCCCCGTGGAGAGGCGGCTCCGTTGCGCAGCGTCGGCGTTGAGGAAGAACTACTGCTGGTGGACGCGGTCACCTGGGAGCCTTACGCCGTGTCGCCCGCGGTGCTGGCGACGGCCGACCGGGCCGGCGGAGAAGGACACGCCTTTCAGAAGGAACTCCACGGCCAGCAGCTGGAGTTAGCCACCCGTCCGCGCACGGAGATGACGGAGCTGGCGGCGGAGATACGTGAACGGCGCGCGGAGGCCGCCGAGTACGCCGGAAAAGTGGGCGCCGCCGTGGCCGCGCTGGCGACCTCTCCGCTGCCCTTCGATTCCGCCGTCAATCAGGACGAGCGCTACCTCTGGCTGGAGCGCGAGTTCGGGCCGATCGCCCGGGCGCAGTTGACCTGTGGCTGTCACGTCCATGTGGCCGTGGAGTCGGACGAGGAGGGAGTCGCCGTCCTCGACCGGATCAGACCGTGGCTGCCGGTGCTGCTCGCGCTCACCGGCAACTCACCGTTCTGGCGCGGGCACGACAGCGGCTACAGCAGCTATCGCAGCCGTGTATGGGGACGTTGGCCCTCGGCCGGACCGGTGGAGCAATTCGGATCGGCCGCCGGATACCACGACTATGTGGCCGCCATGGTCGCCACCGGTGTGCTGCGGGATTCGGCGATGGCCTATTTCGAGGCCCGGCTCGCGGAGCGCTATCCCACCGTCGAGGTGCGGGTGGCCGACGTATGCCTGGACGCGTCGACCACGGTTGTGGTGGCCGCGCTGGTGCGAGGGCTGGTCGAGACGGCCGCGCGCGAGTGGCGGGGG
>NZ_FMDK01000263.1 GCF_900091995.1 Streptomyces sp. MnatMP-M17 | reverse complement strand
GACCCGGATCCGCGCCGGCGCGCCCGCGCGGGCCACCGCCGTGGCGAGTGCGCGGTCGAGGAGCCGGTCGCCGATGCCCGTGGCGACACGCGAGGTCCCCGTAGCGGCACGTGAGGTCATCGGGCGGCCTCGCCGCCGGACCCGCCGGGCCAGGTCAGAAAGCCGAGGGCCTCGGCCCGGCGCCGGACGGGATCCGCCTCGTTCATGGTGGCGACCCGGTGGGCGGTCCTGGTGACGGCGTCGATGAGCCTGGCGGGCCGTACACCGATCAGCGGGACGGTCCATCCCTTGGCCAGCCAGTCCAGCTCGTCCTTGGTCAGCGTGGAGCTCTCGGCCAGCCACGCGATGAGGTCCCGCGCGGGCCTGGCGACTCGTACCGTCGGCGCGTCCTTCACGTTCATCACCGCGCGCGGCGGCAGCCCGGCGTCGATCACTCTGCGGCCGGGCAGCTCCTCCCGTGTCCGTACCACCAGCCGACAGCCGGCCGCGCTCGCGTCGTGCAGGACGAGAACGGGCAGCGTGTCCGGCAGCTGACGGCTCTCGGCGGCGAGGGCGATTCCGTACCGCTCCGGGATGTCGTTGGCGGCCAGGAAGGTGAGCACGGCCGGCTCCGGGCAGAGCAGCGCGATCCGCGCGCCCTCCGGGCGGTTGGCGCCCGCGCCCTGGCGCGGCACGGCGTCCACGACGCCCTGCGGGAGCGAGTGGTACTGCTGCTTCCAGTCGGTCAGCAGGGCGCTGCGGAAAGCGCTCATCCTGGTGTCCGTCGGCCGGCGCCGGCCGCTTCTCAGATTGGAGACCACCGTCACGACGACGAAGAAGAGGAGCACGATGCCGAGGAAGGTGGTGAAGCTCGCGTTGTCGTCGGCGATCGAGCCGATGGCGAGCAGACCGACACCGACCGGCACTCCGATCGCCGTGCAGCCGATGGCCGTCGCGATCCCGCTCTCGGAGCTCTTCCGGTGCTTGCGCAGCGCGGCGGCCCCGAGCTGGTCGAGGGTGATCTTCAGCTGCCCGCCGTCGGTGAGCTTCGAGGTGAGGCGGTGGATCCGTATGTCGCTCAGCCCGAGCGAGTTGGTCTTGGGATCCAGCGCGAACCGGCGGTGGCACTTGGAGCAGGTGCGGTCGGGCCGCTCCTTGTAGAGCAGGTTCTGGTTGCAGTGCGGACAGATCATCGCGGGGCCTCCAGCGCGGACGCGATCCGGCGCAGCCCGGCGGCGAGCCGCTCCCGCGCGGTGGTGGTGCCGACGCCGCGAAGCCGCTGGGCGCGTTCGATGTCGCGCAGCGCGGCGGCGAGCAGTCCGAAGTCGGTGCCGATCCTGGCGACGGTGCCGACGCTGCGGCGGCTGCTTCGTACGACATCGTCCGTGGCGCGGCGCTCGGCCTCGTCCGCGGTAATGGCGTAGTCCTCGTGGTCGATGCCGAAGCCGGTGTTGGCGGCGAGGATGTTCAGCGGCCTGGTGCCCCGGTTGGCGAAGGAGTGCGGCATCATCTCGGGGATACGGATCATCCCGCCGGGTACGAGCGGGATCTCGGTGACCCGGCCGCGCGGCGCGTCCCACAGTCCGCAGGAGGCGTGGCCGAGGCTGAGTACGAAGTGCTCGCCGCCGTGGGCGTGCGGAGTGAACGCGCTGCGCGGCCCGACGACACCGAGCTTGACGGTCGCGTTGGACGGGCGCTCGGGCGAGGTCTGCGCGTCACCGACGAGATAGTGGGCGAACTGCCCGTCGTCGATGAAGGGCAGAAACTCCTCACGCGGCCCCAGCTCCCGCGCTCCGTCGCGGTCGGCGAAGAGCACACTGCCCTCGGAGCCGAGCTGGAACAGCTCCACTCCGTACGGCAGTTCACGCGCGAGCCGCGCCATACCCCGTAGCCCCGCCCTGCCGGACCCGAACTCCACGCCGGACATCGACGCCCCCCATCGCGCTGTCGACCACGATCGCATCGTAAGCCGGTGTCCGGGAACACATGGCACGGATGGCACAAATGGCAGACGAGATCACGATGAACGAAGCGCGTCCGTGACCGGTTTCCGTGCGAGGCGGGGGACGGCGAAGGACGGCGGGCGTCGGCCCTGTGCGGTGACCGGCTGGTCGCCGCACAGGGCCGGACGAGGGCCAGGCACATGGGTCAGCCTGTCTGCTTCAGGACGATGACCTTGTACTCCTTGCCGTCGATGATGGTCGTCTCCGTACCGGTCTGCGTGAACTTGCCGTCGCGCGGGATGAGGACCTCCGACTCCCTGCCCCGGTAACGGGACAGCGGGTCGATATTGCGGCCGTTGTCCGTCTCGATGCGGACGAGCACCGACTCGCCCTGCCGGCCGTTGCTCTTCGCGTTGGCGGCGGCGCGCTGGGCCTTGTTGATGTCGGTGGACGTACTGAGGTACTCGGGCATGGTGATCTCTTCACCCGCGGC
The DNA here is from genome assembly GCF_900091995.1 of Streptomyces sp. MnatMP-M17. Classification (GTDB taxonomy): domain Bacteria; phylum Actinomycetota; class Actinomycetes; order Streptomycetales; family Streptomycetaceae; genus Streptomyces. The sequence continues at coordinate 930 of NZ_FMDK01000263.1, read as the reverse complement.
GTACTTGTCGAGCATGTCCTGCGGCATGAACGTGCCTCGGTAGACGGTCGCGCTGACCGGCGGCAGATGCTCCAGGGCACGGTCCATCTTCTCGATGAACTCCGGGACCTTGCCGGCACGGCTGCCGGAGACCGGCTGGCCGCGCAGGTACATGTTCGCGTCATTGGCCCAGGGGCCGGTGTAGTCGGCGATGATGAGCGCGTCCTCGGCGGTGAAGTCCTTGGTCAGCGGGTTCTCGCGAGCGATTCGCTCGACCTCCTCCGACCACTCTTTTCGTCCGTCCTTCCCCGGGCGGTACGGCGGGATGTCGTCCAGCACATGGAACGGGTCCATCGGCTGGTTGGCGTCGGGATCGGAGCAGCTTCCCCCCAAGCTGGGGTCACCCGGGTTGTCCTGGTCCACGGTGGGGTCGCCCGGGTTGTCCCCGCCCACGTTCGGGTTCAACTGGTCCTGATCGGAGCCAAGGGCTTGCTGGACCGCGTCCTCCGCCTCTTGGTACGTACCGAAACCGGAGAGGGAGGCCGCGGACAACGCCTGCAACGCGGCTTGGGCGGAAGCGGCGTCGGGCTCGTCGGCCGCGAGTGTGAAGCGGGTGCCGGCGGCGTGCCAGGCGCCTGCGCTCGTAGTCGTGGCCGTTGCCGTAGCCGTACGGGTACCCGTACTCGTACCGACGTCGGCAGAGGCAAGCGCGAAGTGCGCAGTGCCGGTTGCGCCTGTGGTCAGGCTGCCGGAGAAGGAGACCGGTGTGCCGGAAGCAGCACCGCCGAGAGGAGCGAGGGCGCCGTCATCGCACTTGTCCTTCTCGTCCTCGCTCTCGTCCTCGTCCTTGTCGTCTTTGTCTTTGTCGTCTTTGTCTTTGTCGTCGTCCTTGCCGCCATCGCTGCCACCGGTCGTGGGCTTCTCCGTGCAGACCTGGGTGTAGCCCCAAGG
>NZ_FMDK01000180.1 GCF_900091995.1 Streptomyces sp. MnatMP-M17 | reverse complement strand
CTGCAGAACGACGGATGTCGCCGAGCCCGCCGCCGAACTCGCCGATCTGGCCACCGCGACGCTGCGCGCGGCCCTCGCGATCGCCCGGGCCGCCGCGCCCGAGGACGCCGCCGCGTGCCGGCTCGCCGTCATCGCGATGGGCAAGTGCGGCGGCCATGAGCTGAACTATGTCTCCGACGTGGATGTGATCTTCGTCGGAGCACTGCCGGAAGGCGCCGACGGCGAGGCCGACGAGGGCGCCGCGATCCGGGCCGCGACGCGGCTGGCGTCCCATCTCATGCGGATCTGCTCCGAGTCGAACATCGAAGGGACCATCTGGCCCGTCGACGCCAATCTGCGGCCCGAGGGCCGCAACGGCCCGCTCGTACGGACGCTGAGCAGCCATCTCGCGTACTACCAGCGCTGGGCCAAGACCTGGGAGTTCCAGGCGCTGCTCAAGGCCCGGGTGGTGGCCGGCGATCCGCTGCTCGGCGCGGAGTACATCGACGGCGTCTCGCCGCTGGTCTGGCAGGCCGCCGAGCGCGAGCACTTCGTCTCCGACGTGCAGAAGATGCGCCGCCGCGTCGTCGAGAACCTGCCCGCGGGACAGGCCGAGCGCGAGCTGAAGCTCGGGCCCGGCGGGCTGCGGGACGTCGAGTTCGCCGTACAGCTCCTCCAACTGGTCCACGGCCGCAGTGACGCCTCGCTGCGCAGCAGCTCCACCCTCGAAGCACTGGGCGCGCTGGCGGCGGGCGGCTATGTGGGTCGTACGGACGCGCGGCAGCTCGACGAGGCGTACCGCTTCCTGCGCGCCATGGAGCACCACATCCAGCTCTACCGGCTGCGCCGTACACATCTCGTACCGGACGGAGAGGCCGACCTGCGCCGGCTCGGGCGCTCGCTCGGGATGCGCGGCGATCCGGTCGCCGAGCTGAACAAGGCGTGGAAACGCCATGCCGCGGTGGTCCGGCGGCTGCACGAGAAGCTCTTCTACCGGCCGCTGCTCGACGCCGTCGCCCAGCTCACGCCGGGCGAGACCAGACTCAGTCCGAAGGCGGCGCGCCAGCGGCTCGAAGCGCTCGGATACGCCGATCCGGGCTCCGCGCTGCGCCATCTGGAGGCGCTGTCGTCCGGAGTGAGCCGCAAGGCGGCGATCCAGCGGACGCTGCTGCCGGTGCTGCTGGGCTGGTTCGCGGACTCGGCCGATCCCGACGCCGGGCTGCTCGGCTTCCGCAAGGTGTCCGACGCACTCGGCAAGACGCCCTGGTATCTGCGGCTGCTGCGGGACGAGGGAGCCGCGGCGGAGAATCTGGCGCGCGTGCTCTCGGCCGGCCGGCTCGCGCCGGATCTGCTGCTGCGCGCGCCCGAGGCGGTCGCGATCCTCGGCGATCCGGAGGGTCTGGCACCGCGCGGCCGTGACCATCTCGAACAGGAGATCCTGGCGGCGGTCGGGCGCGCGGACACCGCCGAGGGCGCCGTCGCCTCCGCGCGCGGAGTGCGCAGACGGGAGCTGTTCCGTACGGCCGCGGCGGATCTGATCGGCTCGTACGGTACGGAGGAGAGCCCGGCCGAGGAGGATCCCGGAGCGCTGGTGGACCGTGTCGGGAGCGCGGTCACCGATCTCAACGCGGCGACGCTCGCGGGCGCCCTGCGCGCCGCCGTACGCGCGGAGTGGGGCGACACACTGCCGACCAGATTCGCGGTCATCGGCATGGGCAGATTCGGGGGCCACGAGCTGAGCTACGGCTCGGACGCCGATGTGCTCTTCGTGCACGAGCCGCGCGAGGGCGTGGACGAGCAGGAGGCGGCCCGCGCCGCGAACGCGGTGGTCACCGAGATGCGCAGGCTGCTCCAGGTCCCGACCGCCGATCCGCCGTTACTGATCGACGCGGATCTGCGTCCGGAGGGCAAGAGCGGCCCGATGGTCCGTACGCTCGCCTCCTACGCGGCCTACTACCGGCGCTGGTCGCTGGTCTGGGAGAGCCAGGCGCTGCTGCGCGCGGAGCCGATGGCGGGCGACGCCGGTGTGGGCAGCCGCTTCATCGAGCTGATCGACACACTGCGGTATCCGGCGGAAGGGCTCGGCGAGGACGCGGTACGGGAGATCCGCCGCCTCAAGGCGCGGATGGAGCGGGAACGGCTGCCCAGGGCCGCCGATCCGACGCTCCACACCAAGCTGGGCCGAGGCGGGCTCTCGGACGTCGAGTGGACGGTCCAGTTGCTCCAGCTACGGCACGGCTGGGCGGAACCGGGACTGCGGACGACCCGTACGCGCGAGGCGCTCGCGGCGGCCCAGGCGGCCGGACTGCTCTCGACGGAGGACGCGCAGATCCTGGACGACGCGTGGGTGCTGGCCTCCCGGGTGCGCAACGGCGTGATGCTGGTCAGAGGCAGGCCGGGCGACACCTTCCCGTCGGACGGCCGGGAACTGGCGGCGATGGGCCGTTACCTCGGGTACGGGCCGGGCCATGTGGGAGACATGCTGGACGACTACCGCCGGATCACACGTAGGGCGCGCGCGGTGGTCGAGCGGCTGTTCTACGACGCTGTGTGAGCCACGACGTGGTGTGAACTGGGACGCTGTGTGAGCCAGGACGCGGTGTGCACTACGACGCGGTGTGAGCGCCGTGCGAGGAGGCGGCCTCCGGCCTGCCACCGGCCGAGGTGTCCCGTACCGCCGTGCCGTTCTTCCGTACCGCCGCCGTGCCGCCCTGCGCCGTCGAAGCGCCCCGCGCCGTCGGCGCAGCCGCCGTACGGGCCAACAGTTTGAACGTACGCAGCCGCCGCATCGGACCGTCCGCTGTGTCCGCTGAGTTCTCCGCGTGCTCGTCCACATCGCGCGGGAGCCGGGCGGGAAGCGAGCCGTACCAGAGGTACGAGACCGCGAAGCCGAAGGACAGACAGATCATGCCGCCCACCGCGTCCAGCCAGAAGTGGTTCGCCGTGGCGACGATGACCACCAGCGTCAGCGTGGGATAGAGCAGACCGAGAATCTTGGTCCAGGGCGCCCTGGCCAGCGCGAAGATCGTCAGACCGCACCAGAGCGACCAGCCGATATGCATCGACGGCATGGCCGCGTACTGGTTCGACATGTTCTTGAGATTGCCCGAGGCCATCGAGCCCCAGGTCTCATGGTGCACGACCGTGTCGATGAAGCTGTTCCCGGCCATCAGCCGCGGCGGCGCCAGCGGATACAGGTAATAGCCGAGCAGGGCCACGGCCGTGGTCGCGAAGAGCACCAGCCGGCCGGCCGCGTAACGGCCGGGATGGCGGCGGAAGAGCCAGACCAGCACACCTATCGTGACGATGAAGTGGAGAGTCGCGTAGTAGTAGTTCATTCCTACGATCAGCCACGTCACAGAATTCACCGCGTGGTTGATTGACCGCTCCACGGCGATGCCAAGATGCTGTTCGGTGTCCCAGATCCAGTTCGCGTTCTCCAGAGCCTTCGCCCGCCGCTCCGGAACCGCGTTACGGATCAGTGAGTACGTCCAGTAACTCACCGCGATCAGGAGGATTTCGAACCAGAGACGAGGACGGCGAGGAGATCTCGCGCGCCGCAGCCACAGGTGGTCGCGCCGCGGCAGCGTGCGGTCGTCCGCCGGTTTTGACGACGCGCCGTCGGGCACCGGATCCATGGTGTCCACCGGCTGTGCGGTCGCGTCGCGTTTCGCGCCGGTCGCCACGTGGTTCGCGTCCGCCTCCTCGTGTGTGATGGGTGACGGGCTGACCCCTCGGCCTTCCTCTGTCTTCACTGTTGGTTCACCCATAGCGAGAGAGTCTGCCAGATTCTCGTCCTCCGACCGATCATCCCCCGGTCGGGTTCGCCTCGCACGCGCTACTACCGTGGGACGACTCCGCCCGCGGGCTTCTCCTCATTACGGACGGGACGGACGGGACTACGCACGGAACTATGGACGGGACTACGGACGCGTCCGCGATCCCGGTATTCCCTGCGCCCCCGGAGCCGGTCCGGAAGCGGTTGAACCGCGAACCACCAGCTCGGGCATGAAGACGAACTCGCTGTGCGGCGCGGGAGTGCCGCCGATCTCCTCCAGGAGCGTGCGGACCGCCGCCTGGCCCATCGACGGCACCGGCTTGCGGATCGTCGTCAGTGGCGGATCGGTGAAGGCTATGAGCGGCGAATCGTCGAAGCCGACCACCGACAGATCGCGCGGCACATCGAGACCGAGCCGCCGCGCCGCGCGGATCGCGCCCAGCGCCATCATGTCGCTGGCGCACACCACCGCCGTACAGCCGCGGTCTATCAGCGCGGAGGCCGCGGCCTGACCGCCCTCCAGCGTGAACAGCGACTGCTGGATCAGCTCGTCCGTCTCGTCCGAGGAGAGTCCCAGCAACTCCTGGACCGTGGCGCGGAAACCCTCGATCTTGCGCAGTACGGGCACGAAGCGGCGCGGGCCGACGGCCAGCCCGATGCGCTGATGGCCGAGCGAGACGAGATGCGTCACCGCCAGCCGCATAGCCGCCCGGTCGTCGGGAGAGATGAACGGCGCCTGGACCTTCGGCGAGAAACCGTCGACAAGGACGAAGGGCACGCCCTGGGCGCGCAGCTTCTCGTACCGCCGCATGTCGGCGGAGGTGTCGGCGTGCAGTCCGGAGACGAAGATGATGCCGGAGACGTCCCGTTCGACCAGCATCTCCGTCAGCTCGTCCTCGGTGGATCCGCCGGGAGTCTGGGTCGCGAGCACCGGTGTGTAGCCCTGCCTGGTCAGCGCCTGACCGATGACCTGAGCCAGGGCCGGGAAGATCGGATTCTCCAGCTCGGGTGTGATCAGGCCGACGAGTCCCGCGCTGCGGCGGCGCAGCCGCACCGGACGTTCGTAGCCGAGGACGTCGAGCGCGGCGAGTACGGATTCGCGGGTGGCCGCGGCAACCCCGGGTTTGCCGTTCAGTACGCGGCTGACCGTCGCTTCGCTGACCCCCGCCTGAGTTGCGATATCGGCAAGCCGTGCGGTCATGTGAGTGGACTGTACCGGGCGTCTGTCGGATTGCCCACCGCACGCGGGAACCGGCCATCCCGGGCCGACCTTGCAAGATCTTGCGAAACCTTCCTGCGGCAGTGCTGCCATCCCGGGCATACGCCGTGGACCTGCACGATCCGTCCCTGTCAGGTCTCCAGGGCCCGCGTCAAGGGGTATGGCCGCAATCGGCGGGACACGCCGCAGTAACGATCAACGGTCCTTGCAGAAATCTTCCGCAAGGTCTTTCGGCCTTCTTGCATCGCTGTTACCTTCACGTCCGACCCGGCGCCGCGACGGAGCGGTACGGCAGTTGAAGGAGTTCGGATGCGACGTGGCATAACGGCCACCGCCCTGGCCGCGACCCTGGCCCTCGCGGCGACCGCCTGCGGAAGCGACGACGAGCCGGCGAGCGGCAAGAGCGCGGGCGGCGAGCTTTCGGGCACGGTGACCTGGTGGGACACCTCCACGGTCGGCAGCGAGGACAAGGTCTTCAAGCAGCTCGCCGAGGACTTCGAGAAGAAGCACCCGAAGGTCGACGTCAAGTATGTGAACGTGCCCTTCGGCGAGGCCCAGAACAAGTTCAAGAACGCGGCGCAGTCCGGCTCCGGCGCGCCCGATGTGATCCGCGCCGAGGTCGCGTGGACTCCGGAGTTCGCCGATCTCGGCTATCTCGCGCCGCTGGACGGCACCGCGGCGCTCAAGAACGACGCGGACTTCCTGCCGCAGGCCGCCGCCTCCACCGAGTACAACGGCAAGACCTATGCCGTACCGCAGGTCATCGACTCCATGGGCATCTTCTACAACAAGAAGATCTTCAAGGACGCGGGCGTCGAAGTGCCCACGACCGTCGCCGAGTTGAAGACCGTGTCGAAGACCATCAAGGACAAGACCGGGAAGACCGGGCTGTATCTGCGCGGTGACGACGCCTACTGGTTCCTGTCGTTCCTGTACGGCGAGGGCGGCAATCTGGTCGACGCCGAGTCCAAGACCGTCACTGTCGACAACACGGCCGGCGTCAAGGCCATGACCGTCGTCAAGGATCTCGTGGACTCGGGAGCGGCCAAGACCGACGCCGCCGACGGCTGGGAGAACATGCAGGCGTCCTTCAAGGACGGCAAGGTCGCGATGATGATCAATGGTCCCTGGGCCGTCGCCGACACCTATGGCGGCGCCGAGTTCAAGGACAAGGCCAATCTGGGCATCGCACCCGTACCGGCCGGTTCCGTCGCGCAGGGCTCCCCGCAGGGCGGCCACAACCTCGCGGTGTACGCGGGCTCCAAGAACCTGGACGCCTCCTACGCCTTCACCGAGTACATGACCTCCGCCGAGAGCCAGGCCAAGGTCGCCGAGGAGCTGAGCCTGCTCCCTACGCGTACGTCGGCCTACGCGATGCCGGGCGTCGCGGACAACGAGATCGTCGGATTCTTCAAGCCCGTCGTGGACAAGGCCGTCGAGCGCCCATGGATCCCGGAGACCGGCAGCCTGTTCGCGCCGCTGGTGACCGAGTACACCAAGGTCCTCACCGGACAGACCACACCGGAGAAGGGCGTCGGCGCCACCGGTGACGCCTATCGCGAGCTGCTCAAGGGCTGGAAGTAGCCCGAAGCGGCCGGAAGCAGGCAGTCGGAAGCAGCTCGAAGCAGCCGGAAGCGGGTCGGCCGCACCGGTCCTGACGGGGCCGCACCGGTCCTGACGGGGCCGCACCGGTCCTGACGGGGCCCGGCCGGTCCGGTCCGGTCCCGGCCGGTGGGCCGTAGCAAAGAAGCAGACGTAGGAAAAGGAAAGGCGGGCCGGATGGCTCTCCACACCAGCCAGTCGGTGCCGAAGGCCGCGGGCGGCACACCGCCCGGCGGGCTCCGGCGGCCCGGCGGGCTCCCGGCTCCGGCAAGGCTCAGGCGGGGCCTCGCGACCCACTGGTACGCCTGGGCCATGGTCGCCCCGGTGGTGGCCGTGATCGGCGTGATCATCGGCTATCCGCTGGTCCGCGGTGTCTATCTGTCGCTCACCGACGCCAACGAGCGCAATGTCGAGCGCAGCATCGGCGTCAACCATCTGCCCGCCACCTATGAGTTCGTCGGACTCGACAACTACGCCGACGCGCTGACGGGTGATCAGTTCCTGTCCACTCTCGGCTGGACGCTGGTGTGGACGGTCTCCTGCGTCACCGTCACCTTCGGTCTCGGGCTGGCCCTGGCGAACATCCTCAACCGCCGGATCGCCGGCCGCTCCTTCTACCGGATGCTGCTGATCCTGCCCTGGGCCGTGCCGGGCTTTGTCTCCGTCTTCGCCTGGCGCTTTCTCTACAACGAGGACCGAGGCTTCCTCAACAAGCTGCTGGCGGGTGGCGGTATCGACGCCGTGCCCTGGCTCAACGACCCGACCTGGGCCAAGTTCTCGGTCATCACCGTGAACATCTGGCTCGGAGTGCCCTTCATGATGGTCGCGCTGCTCGGCGGACTCCAGTCCATCCCCGGCGAGATGTACGAGGCGGCCGAGATGGACGGCGCCAATGCCTGGCAGCGCTTCCGCCACATCACCATGCCCGGGCTGCGCTCGGTCAGTACGACCGTGATCCTGCTCTCCACCATCTGGACGTTCAACATGTTCCCGGTGATCTTCCTGCTGACCCGCGGCGGTCCCGGCGAGGCGACACAGATCCTGGTCACGCAGGCGTTCAAGTTCTCCTTCGAGATCAGCCCGCGCGACTTCGCGCAGTCCTCCACCTGGGGCGTGCTGATCCTCGTCCTCCTGATGGCCTTCGCCGCGGTCTACCGGCGAGTCCTCCGTACGCAGGGAGATACGTGGTGACCACCGCAGCCGTCCCCAGGACCACTCCGGCCGACACGCCGTCCACCACCACGGCCGGCGCCAACACACCGCGCCGGGGCAGGCGTTCACCGCTGGCCTCCGTCGCCCTGCACACCACCCTGATCGTCGCGTCCGCGATCGCCGTCTTTCCGGTGCTCTGGGTCCTGCTGACCTCGCTCAAGCCCGCGAGCTACGCGACCACCACGGACTTCTTCAAAGAGACGACGTTCGAGAACTACACCAACCTGCTGCGCGACACCCCGTTCCTCACCTGGTTCGGCAACTCGCTGCTCGTCGCCGGATTCACCACGGTGCTCGGTGTCTTCACCGCCGCCACCACCGGCTACGCCGTCAGCCGCTTCCGTTTCCCCGGCAAGCGCGGGCTGATGTGGACACTGCTGATCACCCAGATGTTCCCGGTCGCCGTCCTCATCGTGCCGATCTACAACATCATGTCGGGACTGGGACTGCTCAACCGGTCGGCAGGTCTGGTGATCACATATCTCACCATCGCCGTGCCGTTCTGCGCCTGGATGATGAAGGGCTTCTTCGACACCATCCCCCGGGAGATCGACGAATCCGGCCAGGTCGACGGACTGACTCCGTTCGGTACGTTCTTCCGGCTGGTGCTGCCGCTCGCCAAACCCGGGCTCGCGGTGACCGCGTTCTACTCCTTCATCACCGCCTGGGGCGAAGTGGCGTACGCCTCCGCCTTCATGGTCGGCGACGAGAATCTCACGCTCGCCGGCGGCCTCCAGAAGTTCGTCAACCAGTACGGCGCCCAGTGGGGCCCGATGACCGCCGCGTCCGTGCTCATCGCCGTTCCTGCCGCGCTCGTCTTCCTCTTCGCCCAGCGCCATCTCGTCACCGGCATGTCCGCCGGTGCCGTCAAGGGCTGATCTCCCTTGGCCGTACACCGTGTTCTGCCCGCACCACCGTGTTCGTACGACGACGGCGGCGCGCGGCCGGCCAGGCCCGGCGTGCCGCTCCCTTCCCCCCAGACACCCCAGGGATGACATGACCCAGCACCTCGCTGCCCCTCTGACCGGCACGTCCGACGACGCCCCGGGCCACCGCCACGGCTGGTGGCAGGACGCGGTGATCTACCAGGTCTACCCACGCAGTTTCGCCGACGGCAACGGCGACGGCATGGGCGATCTCGACGGGGTACGCCGCCGGCTGCCGTATCTCAGGGAGCTGGGCGTCGACGCCGTCTGGCTCAGTCCCTTCTACGCGTCGCCGCAGGCCGACGCGGGCTATGACGTCGCCGACTACCGGGCCATCGATCCGATGTTCGGCACGCTGCTGGACGCGGACGCGCTGATCCGTGACGCCCATGAGCTCCACCTGCGCGTCGTCGTAGACCTTGTGCCCAACCACTCCTCGGAGGAGCACGACTGGTTCAAGCGGGCCCTGCGGGAAGGGCCGGGCTCCGCGCTGCGCGAGCGCTATCACTTCCGTCCCGGCAAGGGCGCGAGCGGTGAACTCCCGCCCAACGACTGGGAGTCCATCTTCGGCGGCCCCGCCTGGACCAGGACGACCGATCCGGACGGCACTCCCGGCGACTGGTATCTGCATCTCTTCGCGCCGGAGCAGCCCGACTTCAACTGGGACCATCCGGCGGTCGCCGACGAGTTCCGTTCGATCCTGCGGTTCTGGCTGGACATGGGCGTCGACGGCTTCCGCGTCGATGTCGCCCATGGACTGGTGAAGGCCGACGGACTGCCGGACATCGGCGGCTCGGGCCAGCTCAGGCTGCTCGGCAATGACGTCATGCCGTTCTTCGACCAGGACGGAGTGCACGAGATCTACCGGCAGTGGCGCAGGATCCTGGACGAGTATCCCGGGGACCGGATCGCCGTCGCGGAGGCCTGGACGCCCACGGTCGAACGCACCGCGAACTATGTACGTCCCGACGAACTGCACCAGGCGTTCAACTTCCAGTATCTGAGCACCTCGTGGGACGGTCCCGCGCTTCGCGAGGTCATCGATGTCTCGCTGGCGGCGATGCGGCCGGTGGGCGCGCCCGCCACCTGGGTGCTCTCCAACCACGATGTGACCCGGCACGCGACCAGGTTCGCGGGCCCGCCCGGCGGCGGTACGCAGACCAGGGAGGCGGGCGACCGTACGCTCGGACTGCGCCGGGCCCGCGCGGCGACGCTGCTGATGCTGGCGCTGCCCGGCTCCGCGTACATCTACCAGGGCGAGGAGCTCGGGCTGCCCGATGTCACCGATCTGCCCGACGAGGCGCGACAGGATCCCTCGTACTTCCGCGCGGACGGGCAGGACGGCTTCCGCGACGGTTGCCGGGTGCCCATTCCCTGGACGCGGGAGGGCAGTTCGTACGGTTTCGGCGCGGGCGGGAGCTGGCTGCCGCAGCCGGACGACTGGGGCCCGCTGAGCATCGAGGCCCAGACCGGCGATCCGGACTCCACGCTGGAGCTGTACCGCTCGGCGCTGGCGGTGCGCAAGGAACACCCGGGCCTGGGCGCCGGCGCGTCGGTGGAGTGGCTGGACGCGCCCGAGGGCGTCCTGGTCTTCTCCCGGCCCGGCTTCCTGTGCACGGTCAACACGACGGACAGGGCGGTACGGATCCCGGTCCGCGGCAGCCTGCTGCTGTCCAGCCACCCGATGACGGCGGACGGTCCCGAGACCGAGCTGCCCGCGAACACGACGGGGTGGTGGACGGTGTGAGCCAACTCCCGCCGCGGGGCACGGCACGGCGGCCGGGCGGCGCCGCA